>NZ_BAAAZP010000165.1:0-10564 GCF_039536965.1 Nonomuraea antimicrobica
ACGGGCTCGCGCGGCCTGCTGATCGTCCTCGTCGCGGCCCTGGTCGCGCTGAGCGCGGCCGTCACCGCGCTCCTGCTGCTCGACGGCGCACCCGCCACCACCATCGTCGACCGCTCCCCCACGGCCACCGGCCCCGTGGAAACCTCCGGCCGCGCAGAGACCACCGGCCCTGCCGACGCCACCGGGCAGCCGCGATCCCCGTACCCGGCGGAAACAGGCCAGGAGACCGGCACCGAGACGAGCCCCGCCACGCCGCCGGACGGCGACGGCGCGCCGGACGAGACCCCCGACTCCGACCTCGAGATCCCGGCCGCCTTCGAGGGCGACTGGTCGGGCCCCACCACCAGCACCAACCCGCTCGACACCGACGGCGCCGAGAACCGGGTCGAGCTGGAGGAAGGCGAGTCCACCGCGCAGTGGGAGGAGAAGGACCAGGACGACGACTGCCGCGGCACGATCACCCTGACCAAGGTGGAGCCGACCCGCCTGACCTTC
This sequence comes from Nonomuraea antimicrobica, assembly GCF_039536965.1. NCBI lineage: Bacteria > Bacillati > Actinomycetota > Actinomycetes > Streptosporangiales > Streptosporangiaceae > Nonomuraea > Nonomuraea antimicrobica. The sequence continues at coordinate 496 of NZ_BAAAZP010000165.1, forward strand.
AGCCTCGGCCAGAACGACGGCAACTGCATCCCCGGCACGATCACCCTGGACAGGCAGGGCGACGGCCTCACCTACACCTGGCGCGACGTGCCGGGCCCCGGTCTCGTCACGCAGACCGGTACCCTCAAGAAGAACTAAGCGGATCCACCGTTCAAAACCCTTCGACATCCCGCACCGAGACGGAGATCATTAACGGTATGTCTGTGATTAGGGAGGTGCCGTTCCCCAGCCCGGACTCCTCTGAGCTCCCGATGAACATCTGGATCGACGACGCCGACTCCGCCATCGACGTGATCGACGCGCTGGCGCTGTCGCCGTTCGCGACGGGCGCGCAGCCGTGGTCCCGCCTGGCCAACCTGGAGCGCGTACGCCCCGACGCCACGCTCGCGCCCGCCGGCGGCCGCGTGCTGCGCACCGCGCGGGTCGAGGACGGCTCCGAGTCGCGGCTGATCTGCGGCGACGGCTGGACCCTGCGCATCGTACGCCACCGCAACCGCACGGCGACGGTCAGCGTGACGGCGGTCGACGAGGATCTGGCCAAGAAGGTGCTCGCGGAGAGCATCGAGGGAGCCGAGGAGGCCGTCCCCGACGTCGACCACGTCGAGATGGGCTTCTGGTGGCGGGGCATGCACGGCGGCACCCGTTCGGAGAAGCCGATCACGGCGCAGCCCTGGCCCGAGATCAGCAAGAACTACTCGGCCAAGGTCCGCCCGGCCCTCGATCGGCTGATGTCCATCACGCCCGCCGACGTCAACGGCCGCCTCATCCTCCTGCACGGGCAGCCGGGCACCGGCAAGACCACGTTGCTGCGGTCGCTGGCCAAGCAGTGGAGCGACTGGTGCCAGGTCGACTGCGTGCTCGACCCTGAGCGGCTGTTCAACGAGCCGGGCTACCTGATGGAGGTGGCGGTCGGCTACGACACCGACGAGGAGACGCAGCGCTGGCGCCTGCTGGTGCTGGAAGACTGCGACGAGCTGATCAGCTCGGGCGCCAAGGCGCAGGCGGGGCAGGGGCTCTCGCGCCTGCTCAACCTGACCGACGGGCTGCTCGGGCAGGGCCGCGACGTCCTGGTGGCGATCACCACGAACGAGGACCTGGCCCGGCTCCACCCCGCCGTCGTCCGCCCCGGCCGCTGCCTGGCGCAGGTGGAGGTGGGGCCGCTCAGCAAGGAGGAGGCGGTGACCTGGCTGGGCTCGCCTGAGGGCGTGGGCCCTTCGGGGGCGACGCTGGCGCAGTTGTACGCGCTGCGCTCGGGCCGCGAGATCACCCCGGCCCCGGGCGACGACTCCACGGGGCTCTACCTCTGACCGACGCCGCTCCGGCCGCGGCCCCGCTGTTCCGTTCGCGGCTCTTTCTGCCGAGGCCGGAGGGCGAGGGCCCGGCGGCGCAGTGCCGCTGAGCCCCCCCGCCCCAGGCGTGCGGCAGGGCCCGTCACAGCAGGTAGGTGTGCAGGCGGCGGGCCTCGCGAACGAAGTTGTTCGACGCCCGGCGCTTCGCGATCTCCGCCACGCACGCCAGCGCCCCGCGCGCCCTCGCCCACCGCGCCGCCCGCAGGGCGAACACCAGGCTCTGGGTGTGCCGGGTGTGCGACCGTTCCCCCGGCCCCGGCAGGAACACGGGCAGGAACCCCGCCACGACCCGCCACACCTCCCGATGGGCCCCGAGGGCGGCCGCGCTCTCCAGCGTCTCGAACACCGGCCCCGGTTTGAGGTCCGTACGGCGAACCAGCAGCGCGAGCTGCCGTCCCACCCGCTCGGCGTCGAGGTGCCCGCGCGCCGCCATGTCCACCAGCGGCCTGGCCCGCCGCTCCGGCGCCGCGGACCAGGCCCGGTCGGCGGCGAAGTACGCCAGCACGAGCGCCACCGCCTCCCCCGCGGGCCCCTCGGCCGCTGCCAGGGCCAGCGCCTGGGACGGCTCGGCACGGGGCCGCTGCCACCGCTCGAACAGGTACGGCACGAGCTGGGCCGCGACCGCCTCCCGATGCGACGGCATCAGGTACGGCCACCAGCGCAGGTACCCGCCATGCCCCGTCAGCCGAGGCTCGACCGCCCCGTCCAGCAGACCGCCGTCCAGCAGACCGCCGACCAGCAGACCACCGACCAGCAGACCACCGACCAGCAGACCACCGACCGGCACCCGCTCGCCCGGCGGTACTGGCGGCACCCCGTCGGCGACCGGTGGGGCGGGGCGGAGCCGGAGGCGCGGCAGCAGTTCGTCTGCCATCGACCCCGATCCGGCCGATTCCCGGTCGTCGCCGTACACGCGCCTGTCGTCATGCCCCGGTGTCTCCACCGGCGGGCGGTAGCACCAGTCGATCTCCGTGATGGTCTCCGGCCGTCCGCCGGCCATCCAGTACGCCGCCGTCCGGCCCGCCTCCGAGGTCAGCGTGCCCGCCCGCGTCACCACGTCCGGCGCGATCTCCCGGGGGAGCCGGAGGAGTGCCTGCCGGAGGTCGGCGGGCAGGGCCGTGACGCCGTCGCGTTCGTAGCCCGCCAGCCGTTCCACCAGCTCGCCCGCGTCGACGTGGCCGGTCGCCTCGGTGGGCTCGGCCAGCAGGTACGGCGGCGGCGTCCCGCCCTCGATCGCCTGCGCCACCTCGGCCCAGCGCAGCAGCAGGAACAGGTGGGGCCCCGGCACGTCGTCGCCGCCCGGCAGCCGCCGCGCCCAAGCCGCCGGATCGCCCGGCAACCTCTCCCGAGCCGGGGAACCACCCGGCAGCCCCTCCCGAGCCGCAGGACCACCCGGCAGCCCCTCCCGAGCCGCAGGACCACCCGGCAGCCGCCTCTCCTGGGCCTCGGGGCCTCCCGTCACCAGGCGGACGATCTCCTCCGCCCACTGCGAGACCTCCAGCCACCGGCCCGGCGGCGCTCCCCCGGCGGGGCGCTTGTCCGCCAGCCTGGCCGCGAGCCCGTCGCGGTCGCGCCCGTACAGGCGGACCACACCCGCCAGCCACAGCTCGGCCGCCTCCCACCGTGAGTCGTCCGGCAGCCCGTCCAGCTCGCCCGCCGTCAGGACCGGCGCGCGGAACGGCCCGGCCCGCACGGGTTCGGGCAGCGGCACCGGGGTGAACCCGTCGGGGTCTCGCCGGTGCTCCCCGGACTCCCCGGACTCCCCGCCGAACACCTCCGCCAGCGTCTCCCGCAGACCGAGGGGCAGGACGCCGATCGCGTCCCTGATGCCCAGCGCCCCCGCGCCCGTGAACAGCTTGGCGTGCTTGACCGCCACCCGCACCGCCCGCCCCTGCACGTCGGCGGACTCGCAGGCGAACGAGTGCCCGAGCACCGGGCCCAGCTCGTCGAGCCCGACGGCCGGGTCACCGGCGGCGGCGATCTCGTCGAGCCAGGTCAGCCCGGCCGTCAGCAGCTTGCGTTCGCTCCTCGACAGGAGCGCCCGCAGTGCCCGCGTCACCTCGTCCGGCTCCAGGTCGTCGAGCCGCCGCACCTGCCTGAGCGCCGTCTCCGCGACCGTGCCGGGAGTGGCGGGCAGCAGGCGCAGGTAGTCGTGGCGGCGCTTGCTCACCTCGTCGTACGTGGGGTCGAGCAGCTCGTGCAGGCGTACGAAGAAGCGCAGGTCGGCGGCCTGGCCGCCGCGCTGGAAACGCCGCAGGCACCCGTCGAGCAGCAGGTCGCGCCCGACCCTGCCCTCGCCCGCCAGCCGTACGAGCGCGCCCAGCCAGCTCCGGGGCTCGGGCGGGTCGGCGCGTTCGTCGCGCAGGACCGCGCCGACACCCTCGGCGTCGAACAGCAGGGGCAGGAGATCGTCGAGCAGCGGGTCGTCGCGCAGGGTGACCGCGTCGGGCGCCGTGCTCACCCAGGCCAGCACGAGCGGGTCGGCCTCGGGCCGGACCACACCCACCACCCCCGACCCCGCCCCTGTCCCGGGCCCTGTCCCCGACCCTGCCCTCGACCCTGGCCCCAGCCCTGCCTCCGGCCCTGCCCCCGGCCCTGGCCCCGACCCCGGCCCTGGCTCCGGCCCCTGCTCCGGCCCCTGCCCCAACCCCGACCCCGACCCCGACCCCGGCCCTGGGCCTGGGCCGTTCCCCGCCGCCTTCGGTACCGGACCCGCGGCCGTCCCTTGGGCCAGGCCGGTCGCAGCGCCCGCCCACGGGCCCGCCGCCGAACCTGTGGCAGGCTCCGACGCCGGGCCTGGGGCGGTGTCGTCCACGGTCACTGGGCGGGCTCCGCGGCGAGCCCGTGCGCCGCCGGCCACTCCGCCGCGGGGCCGTCCGCGGGGGCGTGGCCCGTCTCGTCCAGCGTCGCCCGGGCCGCGATCCTGGCCGCCAGCACGTGCTTGCACGGCCCTCGGGACCCCCGGTGGTCGTACCACCACGGGCACGTGCACGTGCCCTCCGCCACCAGCACCTGGCGTACGCCGCCGCCGGTCGTCACCTCGGCCCGGTCGCCGGGCAGCAGCCGTACGGCCCCCGAGCGCACCAGCGCCCGCGCGGACGTGAGCCGCGGGTTGAGCTCGGCCACCTGCTCCTTGTCGTAGGGCAGCTCGCGGTGGAAGTGGGCCGCCTCGTGCAGGTCGTAGCCGACCCGGCCTGCGGTGCCGAGCTGGGTGAGCGCGGCGCGTACGCGCTCGATGGGCAGGCCAGCGCGGTCGGCGAGCAGCCCCAGCTCGACGGTGGGCTCGAAGTTGAGCAGCATGCCGACCACGTCGGCGTCGCCCGCCGCCTCGTCGGTGGCCAGGTCGTCGAGCACCTGCCCCTCGCCGGAGAAGCCGCGCGCCGGCTCGGGCGAGATCGCCAGCGTGTAGCGCATGCCGGGCAGCTCCAGCTCCCACGCGCTCGCCGTGGACGAGCCGTCGCGCGGGCCGTAGACGCGCAGCGCCTTGGCGAACCTGAGCAGCGGCATCAGCGTGGCCACCCGCCCGGTGCCGGACAGGCACACCCCACCCGCCGTCGCGCCGGAGGACAGCCGCAGGTCACGGCCTGCGGGCACGGCCCACACCCTGGAACGGGCGCCCCTGGGCAGGGAGCGCAGGAAGCGTACGGCCTGCGGCCCCGCCAGCTCGGCCCGCAGGTCCCACCCGGCGGCCATGACCTGCACCTCGGCGAACCCGCGCAGCCACCGCGACGGCAGCGGCACCTTCTTCTCCACCACCGCGCCGTCGAGCGTGGTGACGATCAGCTCGTCGGGCCCGACGCCCAGGTGCAGCGGGTCCTTGCCGCCCACCCTGGCCAGCGACTCGCGCAGCGGGCCGTTGACGTCGACGTTGGTGGTGCCCCGGTCGAGCACGTCGCCGTCGAGCGCGACGACGTCGAGGCGGGCGTAGACCCCGCCGCACGCCGAGAACGACTCGAACCTGAGCCGCCCGCCGTCGCACGTCACCACCGGGTCGCGGGTCCATCCGGGCCGGGGCTGGTGGTAGCGGGTGAGCGCGACGTCGGCGACGGCCAGCAGCCCCGCGGCGGCGGGAGCGGCCTGGGTGAGCAGGCCGCTGAAGAACCTGGGGTGGCTCTGAGGGCCGGATAACGCCGTGCCACCGGAGGTCGAGAGGCCGAGCCGGCCGTCGGCGAGCACGGAGTGCCCGGCGTAGGAGTATGCCTGTACCGCTTGAGTCATGCCCCGAACCATAGAGATGATCACCGACACAATCGGGCCGGTACGTAAACCATCCGATGTGCGACATGGAGGGCAAAACCACAATGTGCCTGGTGCTCACCGTCGATCTGGCCCGCGTCGCCTTCACCCGCTTCGCCGTGCCCGAGATCGCGGAGCCCGAGATCGCGGAGCCCGAGGCCGTTGCGCCCATGGCCGTCGAGCCCAAGGTCGTGGAGCCCGTGGTCGTGGAGCCCGAAGTGGCTGGGCCCGGGGTGACCGGGCCTGGGGTGACCGGGGCGCGGGTGTGGGTGGGCGAGGAGCGGGTGATCGGTTTTCCGGCGACCCAGATCGTCCCGTCCTGGACCGCGCGGACCCCGCCCGGCTCGTGGATCGAGATCGCGCTGCGCGCCAGGACCGCCTCCGGCGGCCTCACCAAGTGGTACGTCATGGGCCGCTGGTCCGAGCACGGCCGCCCGCGCACGTCGGTGCCCGGCCAGGGTGACGAGGACGGCGACGTGGCGGTGGACACGTACGTGGCCAGGCGGCCGGTGGTCGCCTACCAGGTACGCGTGACCCGGCACGGCGCGGGCGCCCGGGTGACCGGCCTGGGCGTGATGGCCTCCGCGCTGCCGCCGCGTCCCCCCGGGCCGAGCGCGCCCGGCGGGGGCGGGGCCGTGGAGCTGGCGGTCCCCCGGTACTCGCAGCACGCGCACGCCGGGCACCACCCGCGTTACGACGGCGGGGGCGCCAACTGGTGCAGTCCGGCGTCGGTGGCGATGGTGCTGGCCTTCTGGGGACGCGGCCCGTCGCCCGGCGAGCTGGCCTGGGTGGGCGACGGCGACCCGGCCCCCGGCGTGGACCACGCGGCGGCGGGCACGTACGACGCGAGCTACCAGGGCACCGGCAACTGGCCGTTCAACGTGGCCTACGCGGGGCAGTACGGCCTGTCGGGGTTCGTCACGCGGCTGCGGTCGGCGACGGAGCTGGAACGGTTCGTCCGGGCCGGCATCCCGGTGATCACCTCGCAGTCGTTCAAGGCGCACGAACTGCCCGGCTCCTGCTACACGACCAGCGGTCACATCCTGGTCGTCGCCGGTTTCACGGCCGAGGGCGACGTCGTGGTGAACGATCCGGCCGCGCCGGGCGACGCCGAGGTCCGCCGGGTGTACCGGCGGGCGGCGTTCGAGCACGTGTGGCTCAGGAGCTCGGGCAGCGGCGGCATCGCGTACGTCCTGCACCCTCCCGAGATCCCTCTTCCTCCATGTACCGACGGCAATTGGTGAGTTGATGAGCATTCGACCGATCGACGTGGCCCGTACCGACGGCGGCCCGCAGTGGGTGGAGGCGGTCGCCTCGCCCTCGGGCGTCGAGGTCTGGTGGGACGAGCCCCGCCCGCACGAGGGCGGGCGGCGCTGCGTGGTCCGCCGCCTGCCCGACGGCTCCCGGGTCGACGCGCTCCCCGAGGGCTGGAACGCGCGCAACCGGCTCGTCGAGTACGGCGGCCGCTCCTGGCGCCCCCTGCCCGGCGGCGGTCTGGTCTTCACGAACTGGGCCGACCAGCGCCTCTACCGCATCGACGGGTCCGCCCCGGTGGCGCTCACCCCCGAGGGCCCGTCCCGGTACGGCGACCTCTACCTGCCGCCGGGCCGCCCGGAGGTGTGGGCGGTCAGGGAGACGGACGACGTGCGGGACCTGGTGGCGGTGCCGCTCGACGGGGGCCCGCTCAGGGTCATCGTCAAAGCCCACCATTTCCTGATGAATCCCCGTATTTCGCCTGACGGTCGACATGTCGCTTGGATCGGCTGGGACCACCCGAACATGCCCTGGGACGGCACCGAACTGTGCGTGGCCCCGCTGGGCGAGGACGGCACGGCGGGCCCGTACGCGGTGGTCGCGGGCGGCCCGGAGGAGTCCGTGGTCCAGGCCGAGTGGCGCGACGGGTCGAGCCTGTACGCGGTCACCGACCCCACCGGCTGGTGGAACATCCACCTCGTCACCCTCGACGGCTCCCCCGCCCGCAACCTCACCCCGATGGCCCTGGAGTTCGGCACGGCGGCCTGGAAACCGGGCCTGACCTGCTTCGCCGTCGCCGGGGACGGCCGCCTCGCCGTCGTGTACGGCACCGCCGACCGCCGCCGCCTGGGCGTGCTCGACCCGGAGACCGGCGACCTGCGGGAGATCGGCGGGCACGCCACCTTCTGGGCCTCGACCGTGTCAGTGGCGGGACCGGTCGCGGGGCCCGTGGCGGGCGGCAGGGTGGCGGCCGTGGGGGCGACGCCGTACACGCCGATGGAGGTGACGCTCGTCGGCCTGGACGACGGCGCGCACGAGGTGGTCTCGCCGCGCAAGCCGCTGCCGGACCGCGCCCTGCTGCCGACCCCCGAGGCGGTGACCGTCGAGGGGGTGCACGCGCACCTCTACCCGCCGTCAGGAGCCGCGGAGGGCCCGGGACCGTACGTGATCTTCGTGCACGGCGGCCCCACCGGGCACGTGCCGATCGTGCTCGACCTGGAGATCGCGTACTTCACCAGCAGGGGCATCGGCGTGGCCGTGGTGAACTACGGCGGCTCCACCGGCTACGGCCGCGCCTACCGGGAGCGGCTGCGCCACCAGTGGGGCGTGGTGGACGTGCACGACTGCGCCAAGGTCGCGCGCGGCCTGGTCGAGCTGGGCCGGGCCGACGCCGCCAAGCTCGCCGTCCGGGGCGGCAGCGCGGGCGGCTGGACCACGGTGGCGGCGCTCGTGCACAGCGACGTGTTCGCGGGCGGGGTCGCGCACTACGCGATCACCGACCCGGAGAGCTGGGCCGCCGAGACGCACGACTTCGAGTCACGCTATCTGGACGGCCTGGTGGGCCCACTGCCGGAGACCAGGGAGCGCTACACCGAGCGTTCGCCCCTGCTGAACGCCTCCCGCTCCTCGGGCCCCTGCCTCATGATGCACGGACTGGAGGACGCCATCGTGGACGTCGGCCAGGCCGAACGGTTCATCGCCGAGCTGGACAAACATGGCAAAGAGTGGGCCCTGCTCACCTTCCCCGGCGAGCAGCACGGCTGGCGCAGGGAGGAGACTATCGTCGCGGCGCTGGAGGCCGAGCTGGCCTTCTACGGGTTGATCTTCGGCCTGGAGACCCCCGACGTGCCGCCGTTGACCTTGAAGGGAAGAGCGTGAAGAGCGTTGCCGAGATCTGCTCGGATCTGATCAGGTTCGACACCACCAATCCGGGCGACGGTGAGCGCCCGGCCGCCGAGTACGTCGCCACGCTGCTGGCCGACGCGGGGGTGGAGCCGGTGGTGTTCGAGTCGGCGCCGAAGCGGACCACGGTCGTGGCCAGGATCGACGGCGACTCCTCCGACGCGCTGCTCGTGCACGGCCACCTCGACGTGGTGCCCGCCGACCCGGCCGAGTGGCGGATGCACCCGTTCTCGGGGGAGATCGTGGACGGCTGCGTGTACGGCCGGGGCGCGGTCGACATGAAGGGCTCGTGCGCGATGACGCTGGCCACCGTGCTCGGCATGCGGGCGCGGGGCGAACGGCCCAGGCGTGACCTGGTGCTGGCGTTCCTGGCGGACGAGGAGGCCACCGGCGACTACGGCTCGCGGCACGCGGTGAGCGAGCACCGGGAGCTGTTCGACGGGGTGAGCGAGGCGATCAGCGAGTCCGGCGGGTTCAGCGTCGCCTCGGGCGGGCACCGGGTCTACCCGATCGCGGTGGGTGAGCGCGGCACCGCCTGGATGAAGCTCACCGCGCACGGCGTGGCCGGCCACGGGTCGCGCCCGCCGGTGGACAACCCGGTCGCGACGCTGGCGCACGCGCTGTCGCGGGTGGCCTCGTACCAGTGGCCGGTACGCCTGACGCCGTCGGTGGCGGCGCTCATCCGGAGCCTGTCGGAGATCACCGGCCAGCCGGTCGACCTGGACCGGCTGGACGCGGAGGCGGCCCGGCTCGGGCCGCTGGGCGGCCTGTTCGAGGGCCAGATCCGCAACTCGGCCAACCCGACGATGCTGGACGCCGGATACAAGGTGAACGTGGTGCCCTCGACGGCCGAGGCGCACGTGGACGGGCGTTACCTGCCGGGGCTCCAGGAGGAGTTCCTGTCGACGATCGACGAGTTGCTCGGGCCGAAGATCACCCGCGAGTTCGTCAACCTGGAGGACGCGCCTGACGCGCCCTACCCGTCGCCGTTCTTCGACGAGCTGGCCGGGTCGCTGGTGGCCGAGGACCCGCTGGCCAGGCCGGTCCCGTACGTGATGGCCGGGGGGACGGACGCCAAGTCGTTCGCCCGGATCGGCATCAAGGGCTACGGGTTCGCGCCGCTCATGCTCCGGCCCGACCTCGACTACTTCGGGATGTTCCACGGGAAGGATGAGCGGGTGCCGGTGGAGGGCCTCGAGTTCGGCACCCGCGTGCTGACCCGCCTGCTCGCCGCGTGACCCCAGCCCGCGTGATCCCGGCCCGCGTGACCCCGGCCCGCGGGGTCACGCCGCCGTGCGCTCGGGCGGGCCGAACCACGTGGTGAGGGC
>NZ_BAAAZP010000166.1:0-3053 GCF_039536965.1 Nonomuraea antimicrobica
CGGGGGCCGAGGCGGGGGCGGGGGCGGCCGCCGGGGTCTGTGCCTCGGCCTTCGCGTGGCGGGGCGGGATGGCCAGGCGCAGAACGTCGGTCAGGGTGCCCGCGTACCGGTCGGCCACGGCCCTGGCCAGCCCGGCGATCTCCGGGGTGAGCACGCGCTCCGGCGACACCACGCGTTCCAGCGGCGTCAGCTTGCCCTCGTGCTCGCTCTCAGCGACGCGTTCCAGCAGGAAGCCGTCGACCAGCTTGCCCGCGAACCGCACCCGCACGCGGACGCCGGGCCCGGCCGTCTCGTGCATCCCGACCGGAACGAGATAGTCGAAGGGCCGGTCGAGGTGCGGCAACGGGCTGTCCACCGCCACCCGCGCCACGGGGTCGCTCGGGGCGGGGACGGGAGCCCCCTTGGTCTCCTTCGACCTGGTGTCCTTCGACGAGGCCGGGGGCCGCACGGCTTCGAGCGGCAGAAGGGCGTCGTCGGAGGAGTCGGTCACGCATAACGTCTACCAGACCCCCACCCCGCCACACGCCCACGAACGTCCGGACGTGGCCTATGGGACCGACCGGCGGGACGCCGCACCAACCGCAGCGCACCGAAGGCGATAGGCGACGGCGGCAGACGCACACGACCGGTGCCGCGCCTCTCACGACGAGGGCGACACCGGTCCGTAGGCAAGCGCCCCTCAGCCGACAGCCCGTCGAACGGCGGCCCCTCGGCGAGCGGGCGTCGAGCCGACACGCCGCGACCAACGCACGGGGCGGCGGGCCGCAGGCTGCTGGGGGCTGGGGCTGGGGCTGGGGCTCAGAGACCGGCGGCGGTCCGCAGGGCCTCGGCGCGGTCGGTGGACTCCCAGGAGAAGCCCTCACGGCCGAAGTGCCCGTAGGCGGCGGTCTCCGAGTAGATCGGGCGCAGCAGGTCGAGGTCGCGGATGATGGCCGCAGGACGCAGGTCGAACACCTGCAGCACGGCCTCCTGGATCTTCTCCACCGGAAGCTTCTCGGTGCCGAAGCACTCGACGAACAGCCCCACCGGCTGGGCCTTGCCGATCGCGTACGCCACCTGCACCTCGCACCGGTCGGCGAGCCCGGCCGCGACGACGTTCTTGGCGACCCAGCGCATGGCGTAGGCGGCCGAACGGTCGACCTTGGACGGGTCCTTGCCCGAGAAGGCGCCGCCACCGTGACGGGCCATGCCGCCGTAGGTGTCGATGATGATCTTGCGGCCGGTGAGGCCGGCGTCGCCCATCGGGCCGCCGATCTCGAAGCGGCCGGTCGGGTTGACCAGCAGGCGGTAGCCCTCGGTGTCGAGGTCGAGGTCGGCGAGCACGGGGTCGACCACGTGCTCCTTGATGTCAGGGGCCAGCATCTCCTTGAGGTCGATCTCGGCCGCGTGCTGCGTGGAGACGACCACGGTGTCGAGGCGGACGGGCGTGTCGCCGTCGTATTCGATGGTGACCTGGGTCTTGCCGTCGGGGCGCAGGTAGGGGACGGTGCCGGTCTTGCGCACCTCGGACAGGCGCTGGGCCAGCCGGTGGGCGAGCGTGATCGGCAGCGGCATCAGCTCGGGGGTCTCGCGGCAGGCGAAGCCGAACATGAGGCCCTGGTCTCCGGCGCCCTGGCGGTCGAGCTCGTCGGCGTCGTCGCCCTCACGGTGCTCGTAGGCGTCGTCGACACCCTGGGCGATGTCGGGCGACTGCGCGCCGATCGAGACCGACACGCCGCACGAGGCGCCGTCGAAGCCCTTGTGGGAGGCGTCGTAGCCGATCTCCAGGATCTTCTCCCGGATGACGCCCGGGATGTCGACGTAGGTCTCGGTCGTGACCTCGCCTGCGACGTGAACCTGGCCGGTGGTGATCAGCGTCTCGACGGCGACCCGGCTCTTGGGGTCGTCTTTGAGCATGGCGTCGAGAATCGCGTCACTGATCTGGTCGGCGATCTTGTCCGGGTGGCCTTCGGTGACCGACTCGGAGGTGAACAGGCGACGTGACAACTCAGTGGCTCCTCATGCAGCGGCTGCTGACGGATGTCAGGCCCGTGACCAATGGACATGGCCGGGCCTCGCCGAAGTCTAGCCCTACCCGGTGCCAGGTCGCGAAACTGTCCACCATCTGTCTCCCATCACAATTCGGGCAGAGGGTCGGGCGGCAGAGTCCCTGGCGCGAAGATCTCCGCGTCGGCCGCCGACACCACCGCGGCGTACTCCTCATCGAACTCCAGCACCATCGAGCCCAGCTCGAGAATGTGGCCGGGCAGGATCGGGCCGAGCCTGGTCTGCCGCGGGAACTCCGCGAACACCGACACCGGCCGATCGGTCCTCAGCGTCCTGGTCGCCAGCACGGAAATGGTCGAGGCCGTGACCACGATGAGAAAATTCCCCGTCCCAGCGGGCCCCGCGGAGAACGCGGGAAAGACGTAGTGAATTTCCCCTTGGTCGCCGAGCAATGTTCTACAACGATCTCTGACAGCAGAACCCACCGGCATTCCATCCCCCTTCGCCCCAAGTATCCGTAGGCGTATGGGGGTGGTGCAACAGGTGATCGAGTAATGAGATCTGTACGCTTTGCACGCCAAATAGGGGACGATATCCGTTGCGGCCGAGGGACCGCGGCAACCGAAGCGTCCGCGTGGCGTTCCCGGGTGACGACGACTCAGGGTGACGGCTCAGAGTGACGGTGCAGGACGGCTCAGGCGAGGCGGGCCGCGACCAGGTCCCACACCACGTCGGCCAGGTCCTCCTTGGGCCCGAACGGCACCTCGACCGGCTCCCCGCCCGCCACCAGCACGGTGGCGGCGTTGCCGGCGGTGCCGAAGGCCAGCCCCTCCCCCACCTGGTTGACGACCAGCAGGTCGCAGCCCTTGCGCACGAGCTTGGCCTGCCCGTTGGCGAGCACGTCGTGCGTCTCGGCCGCGAAACCGACGATCACCCGGGGCCCCGCCTCCGCAGCCGCCCACGGACCGGCACTCCCTGCCGACCCCGCCGCGCCGCCGGGCGTGGCGCCCGGACCCGCGGGCGTGGCGGCACCGGGCATGGCAGGGGCCGGTGCGGCGGCGCTCGCC
>NZ_BAAAZP010000167.1:0-10190 GCF_039536965.1 Nonomuraea antimicrobica
ATGGTACTGCACTCGGGAGGGTGTGGGAGAGTAGGTCACCGCCGGACAATCTTTCAGGAAGGGCCTGACACGGTTCGTGTCGGGCCCTTTCTGCATTTCTGATGTCTTTTTTCTGCTGTCTTTTCTGGACTTGTTTTCGGGGTCCTCTCGGCGGTTTCTGAGTGGTTCGTTGAAGTGCAACGAGGGCCACCCCCAGCAGCCGGGGTGGCCCTCTCTTGCGTTCGGGGACCTTGTGGTCAGGCGCGTTGCCACAGGGCGGGCACGTTGGGTGGCTCCCAGCCTGCCTGTGCGAGGTGCCCCTGCAGACACCGGTAGGACGCGCCTCCATACGTGACCTGGTCACCCGCCTGGTAGGTCACCCCAACCTGCCAGGTGCCGCCGCCCGGAGGCGGACTTGTCGGTGGGTTCGTGGGCGGTACGCCCGGGACGTTGAGCACGAAGTCGAACGTGGCCTCCCTGCCCGATCCGACGGTGCGGACGGTCATGAGGAGGCGGGGGTCGAAGATGGTGTCGGTGTTGTTGCGGGGTTCGCCCGGGAAGTAGAGCTGGGTCGTGAGGATCGGCCGGCCGGGGGCCTGCGCTTTGACGTGGATGTGCCGCGTACGTCCCGGATAGAGGCCGGGGAGGATCGTGGTCAGCTTGAAGGCGCCCTGGGCGTCGGTGTACTGGTGGCCACGGAAGTTGTACGTGACGTTGTCGTACGCGCCGTTCCTGTCGGCCTGCCAGAAGTCGAGCAGCACGTTGGCGAGGGGCTGGCAGGCGAGGCCGAAGACGTAGCCGCTGACCGTCAGCGGCGTGCCCGTGCCGGGCAGGACCGCGCGTTGCGGCGAGTTCGGCTTGAAGTACGGGCCCTCTGTCTGCGGGGGAGTGGGGTCGTCGCCGTCGTCGCAGTAGGGGGTCGGAGTGAGTGGTTCGCCGCTTTCGGCGGCATTTCTAGCGAGAGCCGGTACCTGTCCGATCAGTAAAGGCACCGGCGTCGCTATGAGGGCCGCCTTGAACAGCGTCTTTCTGCTGATGCCGGCTTGCTTTCCGGTGCGAGTGTGCTCGCCTTCCACGATGGCCTCCTCTTGAGCGGCCCGCCGGGGGGTGGGGCAGGCTGTTCCCCAAGGTGGCACCCTGGCCGTCGTGGTGAGTACCCTCCATTTTTCTATCTGGTCCGCAATATGTTCGCCCCGCGTACGGACTGTCGGCCGTGGTCAGTAGGGTTGAGGGGTGGATTATCGTGCGGTAGAACGCGCGATCCTGGATCGTGGCGTCGAGTGGGACTTCGAGCCGACGCTCGATCGGATCGCGGCCCTTCTTGACCTGCTCGGCTCGCCGCAGCGGGCGTACCCGGTCATACACATCGCCGGCACCAACGGCAAGACGAGCACGGCGCGGCTGACCGAGGCGCTGCTGAAGGAGCGCAACCTGCGGGTGGGGCGCTTCACCAGCCCGCATCTGGTGTCGATGCGCGAACGGATCACCGTGGACGGGGAGCCGCTGAGCGAGGAGCGCTTCGCCCAGGTCTATGAGGAGATCATCCCCTACGTCGAGCTGACCGACACGCAGGGGCGGCGCATCCAGTTCTTCGAGCTGCTGACGGCGATGGCGTTCGCGGCCTTCGCCGACACCCCTGTCGACGTCGGCGTGATCGAGGCCGGGATGGGCGGGTCGTGGGACGCGACGAACGTCGCAGACGGCATGGTCGCGGTCGTCACCCCCATCTCGCTCGACCACACCGACCGGCTGGGGCCCGACATCCCGAGCATCGCCACGGAGAAGGCGGGCATCATCAAGCCCGGCGCCACCGCCGTGTTCGCGCAGCAGGAGCTGGCCGCCGCCGAGGCGCTGATGAGGCGTGCGGCGGAGGTGGGCGCGGTGGTCGCACGCGAGGGCCTGGAGTTCGGGGTGCTGGCCCGCGAGGTGGCGCTCGGCGGGCAACTGCTCACGCTGCGCGGGCTCAAGGGCGTCTACGACGAGGTCTACCTGCCGCTCTACGGCGCGCACCAGGCCGGGAACGCCGCCTGCGCGCTGGCCGCCGTCGAGGCGCTGACCGGGGGAGACGACCCGCTCGACGTCGAGCTCGTGCGTCAGGCGTTCGCGCAGGCGTCCTCGCCCGGGCGGATGGAGGTCATGCGGCGCACGCCGACGGTGGTGCTCGACGCGGCCCACAACCCCGGCGGCATGCAGGCGACGCTCGAAGGGCTGCACGAGGCGTTCGACTTCGCCAAGGTGATCGGCGTGGTCGCGGTCATGCGCGACAAGGATGTCGAGGGTCTGCTGGAGCTGCTGGAGCCGATTCTCGACGAGATCGTCGTCACGCGTAACTCCTCGCCCAGGGCCATGACGGCCCAGGAGTTGGCGTCGCTGGCCGAGCCGCTCTTCGGCGAAGACCGCGTGCACGTCGTCGATCGCCTCGACGACGCCATCGACAAGGGGATCGGCATCGCCGACGCGGAGGGCGAGTTCAGCGGCACGGGCGTGCTCATCACCGGGTCCGTCGTCACTGCGGGCGACGCGCGGCTGCTGTTCAAGGCGGACGGGACACGATGAACTTCCAGGTCACACCAGGCATGCGCAGACTGGGCGCCACGGTGCTCGGCATGGAGGCCATCGTGGCCGGGCTGGTTACGCCCGTGGCGATCAGCGTGGGCGGGGTCGCGCCCTGGCTGGCCGTGGCGGTCGGCGTCGGTCTGGCCGTGCTGTGCGTGGTCGTCGCGGGCCTGCTCAAGAGGCCCTTCGGATACATCGCCGGCAGTGTCGTGCAGGTGCTGGCGATCTGTACGGGCTTCGTCGTGCCGACCATGTTCTTCCTCGGGGCGATCTTCGCCGCACTGTGGATCACGGCGATTATCGTCGCTCGCCGTGTCGAGGGCGCTACAACCCGCTAAAGTCGGCCTACATGGCCGTCCCCCCGATAGAACGGCCGCCGTATCAGGCGCGCCTCAACTTTCCGTGGCTGCTCGACACGTTGCTCGGGCTGCTCGTCGTGGCGGCGCTGCCCCTGGCGGTGCTCGCCGTTCCCAACACGCTCTCCGTCGTCGCCGGGCTGCTGCCGGGCGACCTCGACCAGGCCGGGCTCATGCGTACGCACGGGCTCGCCCTGCCCGCGCTGATGCTGACCGTCCCGCTCGCTGCGGTGGCCCTGCGGCGGTTGCCGGTGGCCCATCTGCTGCTCGGCGGGCTGGTGCTGGTGGCGTTGTCCGACGTCGCGGGCGGTTACGCGGGCTCCGAGTTCGTCGTCGGCGTCGTACGCGTGCTGCGCGGCGTGGGCGCAGGGGTCGTGCTGCCCGTCACGCTCGCCGCCGTGTGGGACCGCGCGCCGGTGCTGCGCGGCCTGTGGGTGGGCGTGTTCGGGCTGAGCCTGCTCACGGCGCAGGCGCTGGCGCTGTGGCCGCTCGACGAGGTGACGAGCTGGAAGGTCACGCTGCAGCCGTACCCGATGGTGACGGGGGTGGCGCTCGCGCTGGCCGCCGTGCATCTGGCGGTCTGGACGGCGGCAGGGCGGCCGGCGACGGCGGTGCCCGGCGAGGAGGATCGCCGACGCCTGCTCTGGGCCGCGGCGCCGGCGGCCGCGATCGCCGCCCTCGCGATCGGCACGGCGAGCGAGGGGTGGCGTGCCGTGCCGGTGCTGGGGCTGGCCGCGGTGGCGGTGGCGGGGCTGCTGGTGCTGGCCTCGATCGGGAGCGCGGAGGGCCGTACGCCGGCGTACACGATGGTGGCGGTCGGCGTGGTGCTGTTGCCGAGCGCGGCCCAGGTGACGTTGGTGGAGATGGGCGGCCTCGGCGGGCCGGGGCTGCGCGGGCTGTGGCTGCCGTACGCGGTGGCCGGGGTGCTCGCGATCGCGGCGGCGGTGGCGGTGCGGTTGTTCGCGCGGGGCGCGGGGCGGTGGCTCGCGCCCTTGGGGCTGCTGGCCGTGGTGGTGGGGCTGTGCTCGGTGCGGCTCGTCGTGCCGTCGGCCGACGGGCTGGTGCTGGCGGTGCCGTTCAGCCTGCTCGCGGCGGGGGCGGCGGTGGCGGTGACGGCGGCGCTGCGGGAGTCCGGGATCGGGGCGGCGGTCTTCGGGCTGTCGTTGTGCTGTACGGGGGTGCTGACCGGGTTCCTGCTGGGCACGGGTGTGCAGATGACCATGCTCGACGGGGTGCGGACGGCTCAGGAGCTGGTCGACGGCTTCGTGGGGGCGCTGCACTGGTGGGCGTTGATCGGCGGGTTCCTGGTGGTGGCGGTGATCGTGCTGGCCTCCGTGATGGCCAGGCGGCCGGGGAAGGTGAGGGCCGGGGAGGCGTCCGTTCCCTGCGCGGGGGTGCTCGCTCCCGCGGACGTGCTGCTCGTACGGGCCCCCGCGGAGGAGCCGCGCGCCGGTGAGGCGGTGGCGTCCGTGGCGGCCAAGGCGGGCTTCCAGACGGGGGACGACGCGGAAGAGCGGACGAAGGCGGCCGATCCGGTGCCCGCGGTCCCCTCCCCTGCGCAGTCGCCCGAGGACGACGCCTCCTCGTAGGGTCGCCGTACCGGTCTCGTGGCCGGTGGTGTTCGCCGGGTTCACCTACGCAAACGAGGGTGGCGGCGGGGGACGGTAAGCTGAGGGCCCTGCTACGGCGACGCGTGGGCGCGTGCCCCGCGACGCGTCTCGCGGCCCGGCCGGTGTCCGGCGGCCGCGACCCCACTCATGTTCGAAGGAGAACTCCAAGTGTCCGAGCGCACTCTTGTCCTGATCAAGCCCGACGGGGTTAAGCGCGGCCTCATCGGTGACGTGATCTCGCGCGTGGAGCGCAAGGGCCTCCAGGTCGTGGCGATGGACCTGCGCACCCTCGACGCCGACACCGCCAAGGCGCACTACGCCGAGCACTCCGAGCGGCCGTTCTTCGGCGAGCTGGTCGAGTTCATCACCTCGGGGCCGCTCGTCGCCCTGGTGCTCGAGGGCCCGCGCGCCGTCGAGGCCTTCCGCGCGCTGGCCGGCGCCACCGACCCGGTCAAGTCGGCGCCCGGCACGATCCGCGGCGACCACGCCCTCGAGATCGGTGAGAACGTCGTCCACGGCTCCGACTCGCCCGAGTCGGCCGCGAGGGAGATCAAGATCTTCTTCCCGGACCGCTTCTAGCCGACCCAGGTTCCGCGCGCCCGTGCAGCCCCGGCTGCGCGGGCGCGTTCGCTTTTCTGTCGGCGGGCTTGCGTAAGGTTCTGGTGTCACCGGCGATGGGCCGGGGTGGTGTCGGCGGGCGGAATTTTGTCGGACGGTTGCCGTAGGGTTTCTCGCAGTTGAGTGATGGACCGTTCCAGCTTCTGATCGGATGTTGTGGTGCAATCCGGGCAAAATTGCGGTTGAGGTAGAGGTTGGAGATTTTTGACAGGCGCGACGGCTCATTGCGCGCATCGGTGGGTACGTCACGTTACGATTCGAATTCAATCCGTAGTCACTCGCGAACGACGTTACGGAGGGCTCCGTTCCCCATGGGCAGCAAGCTCGCGTTCCTCGGCCGTGACATGGCGGTCGACCTGGGCACCGCCAACACGTTGGTCTACGTGCGTGGCCGCGGCATCGTGCTCAACGAGCCGTCAGTCGTCGCGATCAACACCGCGACCGGCAAGATCGTGGCGGTCGGCATCGAGGCCAAGCGCATGATCGGCCGTACGCCTGGCAACATCATCGCGGTCCGCCCGCTCAAGGACGGCGTGATCGCGGACTTCGATGTCACCGAACGAATGTTGCGATATTTCATCCAACGGGTGCACAGACGACGGCATTTCGCCAAGCCGCGCATCATCATCGCGGTGCCCAGTGGCATCACCAGCGTTGAGCAGCGGGCGGTGAAGGAGGCCGGTTACCAGGCGGGCGCCAGGAAGGTCTACATCGTCGAAGAGCCGATGGCCGCCGCCATCGGGGCGGGGCTGCCGGTGCACGAGCCGACCGGGAACATGGTGGTCGACATCGGCGGCGGCACCACCGAGGTGGCGATCATCTCGATGGGCGGCGTGGTGACCAGCCAGTCGATCAGGATCGGCGGCGACGAGCTCGACCAGGCGGTGATCGCGTTCGCCAAGAAGGAGTTCTCGCTGATGCTCGGCGAGCGCACCGCCGAGGAGATCAAGATCGCCATTGGCTCGGCGTGTCCTTACGGCGAGGAGTCGCACGCGGAGGTGCGCGGGCGCGACCTGGTCAGCGGGTTGCCCAAGACCATCATCGTGTCGAGCGAGGAGATCAGGAAGGCCATCGAAGAGCCGGTCAACGCGATCGTCGACGCGGTCAAGACCACGCTCGACAAGTGCCCGCCCGAGCTGTCCGGCGACATCATGGACCGCGGCATCGCCCTCACCGGTGGGGGCGCGCTGCTCAAGGGCCTCGACGAGCGGGTCAAGGCCGAGACGGGCATGCCCGTGCACATGGTCGACAACGCGCTCGACTCGGTCGCGATCGGGTCGGGCAAGTGCGCCGAGGAGTTCGAGGCCCTCCAGCAGGTCCTGGTGCCGGAGTCGCGGCACTGATGAGAGACTCTCGCCGTGCCCGGCTGATCCTGGGAGCGCTGCTGGCGGTGGCGTTGATCGTCCTGACCGTCGACCACCGCACCGGCGACAGCTCACCGCTGCGCCCGCTGCGGGCGGCCGGGGCCTACGTGCTCGGCACGGCGGAGACGTTCGGCGGCGGGGTGCTGCGGCCCGTGGGAGGGTTCCTGCACGCGATCGTGACCGCGCCGAGCGCCCAGGATCGCATCGAGGCGCTCAAGGCGGAGAACGCCAAGCTCCGGTCCGGCCTGGTGGCCGACAAGCTCAACGCCGACCGCGCCAAGGAGCTGAAGCAACTGCTCGGGCTGTCCGGGACCGGCGGCTACAAGGTCGTGCCTGGCAACGTGGTGGCCCGGCGGGGGCAGCCGGGTTTTGAGGACGCCGTGCAGATCGACCTCGGCACCGCCGACGGGGTGCGGCCCGAGATGACCGTGCTCAACGGAGACGGGCTGGTGGGGCGGGTGCTGCAGGCCACGTCGCGCACTTCGACGGTGGTGCTGATCAGCGATCCCGCCTCGGCCACCGGGGCGCGGCTGGAGGGCGGCAAGGAGATCGGCGTCGTGCACGGCGTGGGGGAGTACGGGCGGCTCGTGCAGTTCCGGCTGCTCGACTCCACGGCGCCGCTCAGCAGGGGCGGGCGCATCGTGAGCTTCGGGTCGCAGCACGGGCGGCCATATGTGCCTGGGGTGCCGATCGGGGTCATCGAGCGGGTGGAGTCGACGCCGGGGGAGCTGACGCGGATCGCCTATGCGCGGCCGTTCGCGGATCTGACGGCCCTCGACGTCGTGGGCGTGGTGGTCGAGGCGCCCAAGCGCGACCCCCGTGACGCCGTGCTGCCCGCCAAGGAGGGTGCACGGTGATCGGCGGGGTCTTCGTGCTGCTGGCGTTGCTGGTGCAGGTGATGTTCGTCAACCGGTTGCCGCTGCCTGCCGGGGGCTCACCCGACCTGGTGCTGCTCACCGTCATCGGGGTGGCGCTGACCCGGGGGGCCGGGCCCGGCGCCGTTCTGGGGTTCTGTGCCGGGTTGCTGGTCGACGTCATGCCGCCGTCCGCCCATCTCGTCGGTCAATACGCGTTCGTGCTGGCGCTGGTCGGCTACGTCGCCGGGCGGGGCGCGGGCGGGCCCGCCACCACCGTCGTGTTGTGCGTGCTGATCGCGCCGCTGCTGGCCGCGGCCGTGGGCGGCCTGATCTCCGATCCGCGGGTGTCGATGTCCACGCTGACCCAGCAGGTGCCCGTCACGATCGTCTACACGGTGCTGGTCTCGCCGATCGTGATCTGGCTGACCACGCGGGGCAGACAGGCGAGGTTCTCGACATGACCAGGATGCGCGCCCGGCTGCTGGTGTTGCACGTGCTCGTGCTGACCCTGCTCGTCGTGCTGGCCGTACGCCTGTGGCAGGTGCAGGTGGTGCGCGGGCAGGAGTTCGTGACCCGGGCCACCGAGACCCGGACGCGGGCGGTGCTCGTACCGGCCGTGCGCGGGCAGATCCTCGACTCGTCGGGGCGGCCCCTGGTGCGCAACAAGACCGCGCTGGTCGTCTCCGTCGACCGGACCCGGCTGTCGCGGATGAAGGACGGCGGCGTCAAGGTGCTGGGCAAGCTGTCGGCGGTGCTCGGGCGGCCGGTCGCCGATCTGCAGCAGCGCATCACGCCCTGCGGGCCGGGCGTGGGCAAGCCGTGCTGGACAGGGTCGCCCTACCAGCCGGTTCCGCTGGACGAGAAGGTCGACACCCGTGAGGCGCTGCAGATCCTCGAGCGCCAGGAGGAGTTCCCCGGGGTGACGGCGGAGATCCACTCCGTCCGGCAATATCCGGGAGGCCGGGCCGGGGCGCAGATGCTCGGCTACCTCCAGCCGGTGACCGAGGCCGAGCTGGAGCAGCGGGAAGGGCTGAAGGCCAGCTTCTCGGGGGTCGACCTGGCCGGGCGCGACGGGCTCGAATACGTCTACGACGAGGCGTTGCGGGGCAAGTCGGGGCTGCGCAGGGTCCAGGTCGACCGGATGGGCAAGGCGCTCGGGCTCGAGGAGCAGATCACGCCCGTTCCCGGTGACCACCTGGTGACCAGCATCGACTCGCGGGTGCAGGCCGTGACGGAGAAGGCGCTGAGCAACGCGATGAAGTCCGCGCCCGGGGCCGACGGCGGGGCCGCCGTGGTGCTCGACGCCCGTACGGGGCGGGTGGTGGCGCTCGCCAGCGCGCCCGGGTACGACCCGGAGATCTGGGGCGGCGGCATCTCGGCGCGCGGCTACCAATGGCTGCTGTCGGACAAGTCGGGCAAGCCGCTCGTGTCGCGGGCGATCAACGGGCAGTTCGCGCCGGGTTCGACGTTCAAGATCACGTCGGTGGCGTCCATGCTGCGGGCGGGTTATCCGCTGAACGGCCAATACGGCTGCCCCGGCTCCTACGCGGTGGGCGGCCGGGCCTTCAACAACTTCCGCGGCATCGGGCTGGGCACGCTCACCCTCCACACGGCGCTGGTCAAGTCGTGCGACACGATCTTCTACCGGGCCGCCTACGAGCAGTACCTCAAAGACGGCGGGCGCTATCCGAAGCGCAAGCCGAAGGAGGTGTTCGCGAACATCGCCAGGTCGTTCGGCTTCGGCCGGCCGACCGGGGTCGACCTGCCCGGCGAGTCGGGGGGCCGCATCCCCGACCGGGCCTGGAAGAAGGACCTGTGGAACAGGACCAACGCGATCAACTGCGAACGCTCGCGCAAGGGCTATCCGGAGGTGAAGGACAGGGCGCGGGCCGAGTTCCTCAAGCGGCTGGCGCTGGAGAACTGCACCGAGGGGTTCCTGCTGCGGCCCGGTGACTCGGCCAACTTCTCCATCGGGCAGGGTGACGTGCTGGTGACCCCGATGCAACTGGCCAGGGCGTACATGGCGCTGGTGAGCGACGGCAAGGTGCGCAGCCCGCGGATCGGGTGGGCGCAGGTGCGGCCCGACGGCACGGTGGTGCGTACGATTCCGGTGCCGGTGGTGGGCAAGCTGCCGCTGACCGAGAAGGAGCGGCTCTACATCAAGAACGCGCTGAGCCAGGTGGCCCAGGACGGCACGGCCGCGGGGGCCTTCGCCGGGTTCCCGATGGACAAGGTGCGGGTGGGGGGCAAGACCGGTACCGCCGAGGTCTGGGGGAAGAAGGACACCTCGTGGTTCGCGTCGTTCGCGCCCACCAAGAATCCGCAGTACGTGGTGGTCGCGATGGTCTCCCAGGGTGGGATGGGGGCGCAGACGGCGGCTCCGGCGGTCCGGGAGATCTACGAGGGCATCTACGGGATCAAGCGGAAGCCGGCCGTGCCCGGTGGGCGGCTGACGACGCGGCTGCCCCGGTTCTCCCCTGACGGAACGGTGGCCGGGGGATGAGCCGGGGGGCGCGGGTGTCGGCGCGGGCCGGGACGAGGGCCGCCGGGACGAGGGCTTGTGCGGCGACGGCGTCGCTTCCCGTGCCGGGCGTGCGCGGGCGGTGCCGGGGTTCTGCTGACGCCGGGGCGAGGGCTCTGGGGCGCGCCGGTGGGCCTCCAGCGGCCTTCGGAGGGGTGGAGGGTGGGGATGATGCGGCCTGCGGTGGGTCGGCGGCTCTGAGGCGGGGTTGCGGGGCCTGTGAGGCAGTCCCTGGGATGCGGGGTCGTGCGGCATCTGGAACGCGGTCTGCGGTGTGGGGTTGCGTGGGGGGCGTTGGTGCGGTGGGGCGGGTTTCAACGGCTGGGGTG
>NZ_BAAAZP010000168.1:0-2019 GCF_039536965.1 Nonomuraea antimicrobica
ACTACACCTCGGGCACGACGGGCGCGCCCAAGGGCGTCATCCAGACGCGGCGGGCGGTGCGCGCCGGTGGCGCCAACCTGGCCGGGCGGTTGCGGCTCGGACCGGGCGACCGCGTGGTGACGGCGCTGCCGCTGGCGCACACGTACGGGACGAACGTCATGAACGCGGCGCTGGGCAGCGGCGCGGAGCTGATCCTGCTCGACCGCTTCGACGTGGAGACGCTGCTGGAGCGGTCGGCCCGGCACGCGGCGACCGTGGTCGCGGGCGTGCCCACGATGTACCGGCGGCTGCTGGCCCGGCCCGGCGACCTCCTGCCGCCATCGCTGCGGTGCGGGCTGTCGGCCGGTCAGTGCGCCGGGGAGGACCTGGCCCTGGCCTGGGAGGAACGCACGGGAGCCCCGTACGTGGAGGGGTGGGGGATGACGGAGCTGAGCGGCATGGCCACGCTCTCCGCGCCCGAGCTGACCGGCCGCCACGGCACGGCCGGGACGACGCTGCCCGGCGTCCGGCTGCGGGTGGTGCCGGCCGGCGCGCCAGGATGCGAGGCCCCTCCGGGCGAGCCGGGCGAGCTCCAGGTGCACGGGCCGATCGTCACCCCCGGCTACTGGAACAGCCCCGTGCAGACCGCCGCGGCGATCGGCACGGACGGCTGGCTGCGCACGGGCGACGTGGGCGTCGTGACCCCCGACGGGCGGGTCCGGATCGTCGACCGGATCAAGGACGTCGTCCTGTGCGGCGGCTACTCGGTGTTCCCCACCGAGCTGGAGCAGGCCATCCGGCGGCATCCGGCGGTGCACGACGTCGCGGTGGCCGGGCTGCCCGATCCCGTCCTGGGCGAGATCGCGTGCGCGTGGGTGGTGGCCGAGCCGGGCGCCGCCCCCACCGCCGAGGAGATCGTCGGGCACTGCCGGGCGCTCCTGGCTATCCACAAGCTGCCGCGCCGGGTGATCCTCGTCCCCGGCCTGCCCGTCACCGAGCGCGGCAAGGTCGACAAGCGCGCCCTGACCGCGACGGTCTCCGGGAGGGAGTCCGCATGCCGCTGACCGGCCCGCTCGGGCCGCACCCCCGCGCTGTGCCGAGCCCGGTGCGCCCGCCCGCGGGAGCGACGCCGTGATCGACGGGCCGCTCATCGTGGGCGCGGGTCCCGTCGGGCTGGCCGCCGCCCTGCTGGCCCGCGCCCGGGGCCTGCCCGCGCACGTGCTGGAACGGCTGCCCGCCGGCGCGCCCAAACCCGGCAGCCGGGCGATCTTCCTGCACCGGCAGACGATCCAGACGCTCGCGGCGGCCTGTCCCGCCCTCGCCGACCGGCTGGCCGCCGAGGGGCTGGTCTGGTCGGGGCGTACGACGTACTGGGCCGGGCGGCGGGTGTACCACCGCGGCTACGGGCCGGTGCACCCCTCGCGCGCGCCGTTCGTCACGCTCCCGCAGCCCAGGACGGAGAGGCTGCTGCGCGAGGCGGGCGAGCGCGCGGGCGTCACCTTCACCTGGGACGCGCGGGCCGACGAGGTGATCCCCTCCGACGCCTCCGTCCTGACCCGCACGACCTGCGGGCGGGAGTGGCGCTCGGCGTACGTCGTCGCGGCCGACGGGGCCGGGTCGGCCGTGCGGCGGCGGCTGGGCGTCCCGCTGAACGGCGAGCGCGGGGGCGAGGCGTTCGTCGTCGTGGACGTCGCCGGCGACCCGGCCCGGCCGCTGCCCACAGAGCGGGTCTTCCACTACCGCCATCCGGCCGTGGCCGGGCGCAACGTGTTCCTCGCCCCCTTCGCCGGCGGCCACCGCGTGGACCTGCAGTGCCGCGCGGGCGACGATCCCGCGGCGCTGGCCGCCGACCCGCGCTCCTGGCTGCGGCCCCTGCTGCCGTCCGGGCACGCGTGCGAGATCATCTGGTCCTCCCACTACCTGTTCCGCCAGGCGGTCGCGCAGACCTTCACCGTCGGCCGGGTGTTGCTGGCAGGCGAGGCCGCGCACCTCTTCGCCCCCTTCGGCGCACGGGGGCTCAACTCCGGCGTGCCGGACGCC
>NZ_BAAAZP010000169.1:0-36594 GCF_039536965.1 Nonomuraea antimicrobica
GACTACACGACCGCTGTCACGGCCGGCCAACAAACGCTGTCGCAACTCAGGTATAGAGCCATGGTGACGGCGCTCTTCGGCTCCGTTGTGCACAGCGAGCGCGCGTTTCGGCTCCTCCGCTGGGCCGCGGGGTGTGCCGAGCCCTCGCCTCATGTCCGGTCGAGAAGCAGGAACCCCCCGGCGCGGAGCCGGGGGGTCCAGGGCGGGTAGGGGGGTGCCCCCCCGCTACTTGCGCTTCTTCTTGTTCTTCTTGCCGCCGAACGACTTGGAGATCCCGGCGGGGTTGTCTCCGGCGACGAAGGTGAGGCCGTCGCCGCTCAGCACGACGGTGTTGGTGTTGATGTCACCGTTACCCAGGTGGACGGGGCCGGTGTTGCCCTTGATGACGAGACCGAGGTCGCCGTCGCCGTCGTCGTCGTTGTCGGGCTCGTGGCTGTGGTGCCGGTTCATGACCGTCGGCCCTGGCGGCCCTTGCCGTCGACCGGCATCGACCGGCGCAGGTTCATGTCGTAGGCCCTGCGCGCGGACGGGCTCTCGGCGCCGGAGTCCACGTCGTTGACGTAGCTGTTGTGGGCCTCACGGGTGAGGCGTGAGTGGGTCTTGTCGTAGGCGGCATCGCGCTTGGGCTGTGCCATGCTGAAGTCACTCCCTTGTGGAGCGGTGGCCGCGCTCTCTCTTTGCCGGGATCGGCGCGGTCACCACTGGTTTTGTCTTCTGTTTTCGTCTTCTGTGGCGGCGGCCTTGGGTGGCCCGGCCGTCAGGGGCCTGCTGTCCCTCCTCTCCTGCGGTGATCACAAACGTGCGGTCAGGTGACGACCGGTTCGTTGATGTCGAGGTGGTCGACTTCGACGCCGAGGCCAGCGCCGCGGAGCCAGGTGGCGACCTCTTCGGCGATCACGACGGAGCGGTGGCGGCCGCCGCGGCAGAAGAAGAACCCGCGCACGAGCATCCGGGTGGGGTTGCCCCAGCCGTCGACCAGCGTGCGGAGCTGGTCGGCGGTGCGGCCGACGATCTCCAGGGCGCCGGGGGTGTCCAGCACGTACGCGCGCACCTCCGGGTCCAGGCCGTTGAGCTGGACCATCCGCTCGCGCACCGCGGGGTCGTCGGGCGGGTTGCGCAACGCGGTGGTGAGGTTCACCGCCAGGCCGCTCTCCTGCGGCGGGTCGCGGTGCAGCACGCCGTAGCTGGTGAGGACCACCTGCAGCAGGTAGGAGCCGGGCGAGTACGTGGTCACCGTCTCGGTCTTGCTCGAGCGGTCGCGGTAGTCGATGCCCTCGGCCGCCAGGTCGGCATAGACGGTGTCGCGGGCGACGCCGGCGGCGCGTGCCAGCGCCCGGATGTTGTGTTCGCCGGCTCGCCAGGCCGCGGCCGTCAGCCGGGGCCGGACCTGTTTCTGCGAGGCGGCCCAGTTGGCCAGCGCCCGCAACGCGGCTTCGCGCGGCCCCGGTGGC
This sequence comes from Nonomuraea antimicrobica, assembly GCF_039536965.1. NCBI lineage: Bacteria > Bacillati > Actinomycetota > Actinomycetes > Streptosporangiales > Streptosporangiaceae > Nonomuraea > Nonomuraea antimicrobica. The sequence goes on from NZ_BAAAZP010000169.1 coordinate 1,452, forward strand.
GGGCCCGGGGGCGGTTCGTTCGTCGTCATACCCAAAGCATGTGTCGAGTAATTCGACATGTCAATTGATTCGACATATCGCGGGCCCGTATTGGATTTTCGGTTCAACCCGGATACGCCCGCGCAGCGCCACGCTCCTCAGAGCCCTCGACGAAATCGCAGGTCGGAGACAGATTCGGACGCGCCAGTCTTGAGGCCCGCCATTCGCGTGCCCGCGCGCCGAGGAGAAGTTGATTGTTCACCTGAAGTAGCAACGTGATTACTGATAGACACGTTGCTGGTGAGTGCGGGCTGCTGGAGGGGGAGCCAGGCTGCTCACCTCCGGGGGAGGCGAGATCGTGATGGCCAGCGCGGCCTCAGGTGGCCGTCGGGGGGTGGGAGTCACCGGCCGCCGGGGGCGGATCCGGCTGTGCCAGCTCCTCGAACATCCTCTCGACGTCCTCCCACGAGGTCTGGGTGAGTTGCTCGGAGACTCCGTTCAACTCGATCGCCGCCAGAGAATGGCCGTCGACGGCGGCGCGCCTGAGCCAGCTCGCGGCCGCCCAGTCCTCCCCTTTGTTCCGGTGGAGCACCCCCAGATGGAAAGCCGCCCCGCTGTGTCCGTGGTCGCCGGCCAGCCGGTAGAAAAACATCGCGGTGCTAGGCCGGTTGCGATCCGCTCGCTGATGCTCCTGGCCGAAACGGAAGGCATGATCGGCGGCCGTCTCCTTCCAGCCGGGCTCGTGCAACAGGTCGACGGCCGCCTGGTTCCCCGCGGCGCCGGCCCGGTGCAGCCACGTACGCGCCTCTTCGGGCCAGCCCTTCAAGCACGCGATGACCGCCAGGCGCATGCAGTCCTGGCTGTTGCCGGGGTCGCTGCGGCGTAGCAGTCGGACGCCGGTCCTGCCGTAGATCTCCAACAGCCGCTGCTCCTCCTCCGACAACGGCGGCGGCGGCGAGATGAACACCGGTAGCTGCGGCGGCCTCTTGTCCGCGGCGGGCCGTTGTGCGGGCAAGGATGCGCTCGCAGCCGGCATGGCCGGTGGGCCCTGCTGGGCCTCCCGGGCAGCCCGCCATCGGCGATGCCAGGCCGAACGATCCCCCATGACCCGCGCGTCCAGGCCGGTCTGGTCACCGGCGATTGCGCAGGCTGTCACGAAGGAAGACACCCAAGACCAATCAGGAACCTTCTTTCGCTTACCAGACAAAATGTCATGTGTGGTGCTTTCCGTCAGCTCCTTAGATGTTCCGGAATTATCCTTCTTCGACAGTCGGCGCAGCTCGGCCAGCGATGGGGAGCCGGCGAGTTCACGCAACTCCTTGAGCTGGTCGATGAAGGCGCATAGCGCCGCAACGCGATGTTCTTCCATCGTTCCTAGCCGAAAATGAGTGATCCATGATCTACGGGTAGTAGCGGAAGTCATATTGGCATCAACTGATGGCCTACTTGAGGGAGATCGCATTTCCCGCCTCGTCCGGCATCAATCCCCGGTTTACCTGCACGGAAAGGGCCGGACGTCTCCGGAAGGGCCCGGATGATCCCGGATGAATCCGGACGGCATCGGATGACGCCGGAGGCCGTCGGAGCATCCCCGCGAAAGGACCCGCCGAAAGCGCGGCGAGCGGAAGCGATCAGGGAGGTCAGCCCACCCAAACCCGCGGTGAAGACGCTGATCTTCGCCCGAGCAAAAAGGAACGATCTACTCCGGGGTTATCCGGAGACGTTTGGAGCACTGGCGGCGGGGTCGGCAGCACCCGCATCGTTGAGGCGCATTGATCGCCAACCGATGAGAGGCACAGGGACAGGCCCGGGGACGCCATGGCCGGCACGCCCCCGGGCCGCCGGGCAAAGGCCCGTACGCCCGCATGGACCTCGACCCTTCACAACGACGTGAGGAACACATGAACAACAACCGGGGACTCTGGGTGGCCGTGATCGTCACCGCCGGTCTCGTCATCGCTTTCGCCGGCGGCGCCCTCGCCTGGCTGGGCGGCACCCCCGTGCCACTGGCCGTCCTGGCCGGAGCGGCCGGCTTCGCCGGCTTCGTCGGCCTCGCCCTGGCCATCACGAGGTACCTGACAACAACACGTGCGCAGGACTGAGCCCCGATGGCCGCTCTCACCCGTGCCCGTCCCGCCAGAAGGTCCACCCGCTGCCGGGGAGCCGTGATGGCCCCACTGACGTTCGCCTGCCAGCACCTACCCGGCGTCACCGTGATCTCGATGGCCGGAGACCTGGACGCCGCCAACGTCGACCAACTGGACGCCTTCGCCAGCCGGACGCGCCGGCAGCCGGGCGACCACCTGGTGCTCGACCTGAGCGAGGTACCGCATCTCGACCACTCAGGCCTGCGCGTCCTGCTCAACGTCCGAGCCCTGGTCCGCCAGCACGGGGGCGACCTGCACCTGGCGTCCCTGCAGCAGGCACCCGCCCGGCTGCTGAACAACACCGGGGCCAGACTCGTCCTGACCGTGCATCACAGCGTGGAACAGGCCATCCTCGCAGCGCTGCACGCACGTGCGTGATCCTGGCGACGGTCGCCATGGCCGGTCGTCGCCGTCGTGCTGTTGCGCTGACGGCGGACCTCGGCCGGGTGGTGGTGTCGGCCCCCGACCACCGGGGGCGGCCCGCCGGCGCGCGATGTGCTCGTCGATCATCGCAGGGTTCGCTGCGAGGGGGGTCAGGCTTCGTCGTCCCACAGGTCGTAGTCGTAGGGCTCGCCGCGGGCCAGCCGTTCGGCGCGCATCTGTTCGCGTTCGGCGTCGGTGATGCCGGTGATGTACTCCCACATGCTGACCCGCTGGACCTTTCCGCGGGCCAGGTCGTGTTGCAGCACGATCCGGGAGGAGCGGCCCATCTCCTGCTCTTTGACCACCCAGGGGTCGGTCACCTCCCATGGCACGTCGGCCCAGGAGGCGTTCTCGGCGATCTCGACGGCCGCGCGGTGCGCGGGGGAGCCGTGCTGGCGGGGCCCGTCGGCCAGGGGTTCCCAGCAGGAGGCGCACCGCACCCACGCGACCTTGTCGAGCTGGCCGACGTCGGGGTCGACGACGACGCCCTGGACGCCGGCGGCCGGGTCGGCGGTGTTGACCAGGGCGTTGACCACGGGCCCGGTGTAGGCGACCTGCAGGAAGGAGGACTTGCAGTACGGGCAGACCGGCACCCGCTGGGTCGCCGGCAACCGCTCGCCCAAGGCCTTCTCCTGCTCCCGCCGCTCACGCTCGGCTTCCTGCTCGGCGAGGTGGCGCCGCCACACCGCGGCCGCCTCGACCGGCAGCAGCACGGCCTCGTTGCGGCCCGGGCCGCGCCGGGTCAGCACAACCGGGTCGCCGCCGCCGGCCGCCTCGATGAGCTCGGCCAGGCGGGCGCGGGCGTCCCGGATCCCGATCTTCTTCATGATCCGCATTGTGTACACAACCCGGGCCGGGCCGGACGGGAACCCGCACACCGCCTGGGGCTCCCGCTGGACTGCCCCGGCGTCGCCCACGGAAATCCTTTGTGTACACAACCGAACGCCGTTCATGATCGTTTTACGTTAAGGCGGGCGGCTACCAGCGTCTGGCGCGCTTGGCCAGGATGTCGGCCAGGCGGTCCTGCAGGGTGCGCTCCGGCTCGGCGGGGGTCTCGGCGGTGCGCGCGGTGGCGGTGTGGGCGAGCTGGCGGGCGAGGGCGACGACTTCGGCTTTGCGGGCGGCGTTGTCGGCGTTGCGGGCCGCGTTGGCCTCCAGCCAGGCCTGGTGCCGGCGGCCGTCGTCGTCCACCCGGACGGCGGCCGGGCGGGACTGGCCTGGTGGCGGCTCGCAGGGCTTGTTGCCGCTGCTGTCCATCAGGTCGGCCAGGCGGTCCTGCAGGGGGGAGCGCACCACGGTGTCGACCTGGCTGTCGACCCGGTCGTCGGCCGGGGACGGTGCGGTGCCGGTGGTGCGCGCCGCGGCGATGGCGCGGGCCTGCGCGACGAGTTCTGCCCGCCGGGCGGCGTTTTCGGCGTTGGCCGCCTCGTTGGCGGCCATGAGTGCGGCGTGCCGGCGGCCGTCGTCGTCGACCGCGATGATCGGCGGCGGGACGATCACGGAATCGAGCCTGCCGGGCCGCGGAGAGCCGTCGAGGCCGCCGTTCGGGGCCGGGTTGGACCGGAGCCCCCAGGAGGGGGGGTGCGGGGCGCTGGGAGCCGCTGGGGGCTGCGCGGCGTTTCGGGGTTCGAGCCGGGCGCGCAGCCGGTCCCGTTCGCTGTCCAGGCGTGGCGCGGTGGCGGTGTGGGCGAGCTGGCGGGCGAGGGCGACGACTTCGGCTTTGCGGGCGGCGTTGTCGGCGTTGCGGGCCGCGTTGGCCTCCAGCCAGGCATGGTGCCGGCGGCCGTCGTCGTCCACCCGCAGGACGGCCGCGCGGCGAGCGGCGCGGCGCAGCTTGGCCAGGGTGCGGCCGATGCGCCAGCGCAGCACCCCGCACAGGTTGGTGGCGGTGCCGACCTGCCAGGTGAGCAGCTCGCGCGCCTCCGACTCGGGCATGTACCGCAGCAATAGCATGACCAGATGCGCCAGTTCGGCCAGCTCGACGTCCGAGGGCACCTCACCGTCTCGCTGCTGAGCCCAGTCCGGAGCCAGGCCCTTTACAAAGTAAAGGGCGGCAGCCTTTTCCTCGCCGAGATCTCGCCCCCCGAACAGCGGCCGACGACGAGTGGGCCGGGACCCCTGTGACGGATGTGACTGGGGAGGGGGGAGTCCCTCGCGTGTATAAGGAGACGTGTGAAGTCTTCCACAGCCAAGAGCCGTCATGATCGGCTCGCGGGGGACGCCACGGCGGGCCACCGCTGAGCCGTACCGGACCACCTCCGACTCCGCCAGGCCCTCATCGACGGCGGCCTTGGTCTGGCCGCCCTTGGCGATGGTGATCGGGTTGTCGATGTGCCAGCGCAGCGCCTCAGCCAGCGTCTTGGGCAAGTCGTCCGGCAGCGCGGCCAGGTCCATCACCAGGGCGTAGCAGGCCTTACGCTCGGGGGCGGCCGCGTGCACCTGACGCAGCAGCCCGGCCTCCATCAACCGGCCCAGGTCGATCCACCCGGTGCGCTTGCTGACCTGGTGCTTGGCCGCGTACTTCTCCAGCGCCTCATCGATGTCACCGATCAGGCCGCGCTTGTCGGCGCACCTCAGCTGCAGGTGCTTGCCCAGCCGGTACGCGCACAGATGGAGGTGCTCCCCCCGCGAGACCAGCAGCTGCACCAGCCGCCACCACAACTCCGGCGCCAGCCGGGGCAGCTCGTCAGGACCTTCGTAATGCGCGTAACGCCAGGCCCACGGCGCCGGCTCGGTGTCGAGCTGGTCGCCGGGCCGGACGGACCGGTTCTTGAAAGCGGTTGGAGCCTGCCCCGGCGTGTCGACTTCAGGGCATAGTGGGCTGACCGCTGGAGTGGATGCTATGGTCGTCTCCAGACGTGCGAAATCCCGTCGGGGGCGATCCGCTTTTCTGCCGGCCAAAGCTTCTGAGCAGATCGTTCCGAAACGTGATCAAGATGAAGTTGTCGTCCACGCCCCGCTACCGCGGGGCGTTTTTCTTTGCCTGAGGCGCCTCCCGGCGTCGTGATCAAAGTCGAGTCAGTCAGGCATCTTTCCATGTTGACAACCTGTGAATGAACGCCTTCGCCCCAGAAACCTCTGGCGTGTCGCGCATGGCGACCCCAAACGGGACGGGAGGGGCGCAGATCAGGCACCGACGCACAGGGGTGGGGCGGGCCGGCCGCGTACGGCGCCGACATGACCAGATCACTACCAGATACTTTGACAAACTGTGAGTCGGTTTTGTCAGGATGCCTGTTCATGGCCCTATTGGCGTCATGGGGCCGCGTCATGTCGGGATGCCTGAGCCGGACATCCCGAGCAACCCGCCCGGCACGTGGCCGGGCAGGCACCCGCAAGGTCCGGATCGGCATCAGGCGAAGCCGATCTCACCGGCGCGACGGGAGGCTCGCGCAGCCAGCCGTCGCAGCACGGACGGACTGACGTCCGGGCTGAGCACCGTGACCGGCCCCGACCTGGTCAGGGCGCGCAGGCGGTGAACGACAGGGGCGGGCAGGCTGCTGTCCAGCACCACCAAGCGCACCCCGTGCGCGGCGTGGGCCCGGCTCACATCCCCGGGCAGGCGGTCCAGGCCGGTCAGGGGACGCTCGTGGATCCACAGCGGCGCGTCGGCGATCGCCGCGTACGCGGCCGTCACGCGTTGCCATTCGGCGGTGGTGAGCTCGCCCCGCTGAACCCGCTTATCGGGCAGCCCGGCCGTGCGGGCGGCCAGCGTCAGGCCGGTCCGGGACGCGGGTACGGACACGAACGGGCGGCCGACGCGGACCAGCATCGTGACAGCACCCTGGCGCGCGGCCAGAAAACTGAGCCGCAGCGCGACGTCTGCGACGTTCTGGCTGTTGTGGGTCATCGGGTCGGTCTCCCTGTTGTCGGGGTCGTGGGCGGGGGAGGAGCTGGCGGCTCCGGACATCCGCCCGGCCGGGTGAGGGCCGGGCGGCATCCGCAACGCCAGCGCCGGGGCTACGTGGCAAGCTCCCAGCCGTGGCAGGGCAGGCAGGCTCCGTAGCGGGTGGGGATGCAGTACGGCTGTTCAACGCCGCACTCGGGGCAGACCCGGCGGGCGGCGAGCGCCTTGCCCAGCGCCTGCAGCTGGGCGGCGGACGGGGTCCTGCGCGGCTTGGCCTTGGCGACCTCGTACAGGTAGGCCACCCGCACCCCGGACCGGTAGCGGCGCGAGCGCCACATGAGCTGAGCCGCCGGTTCCTGGCCGCCGGGCCGCAACCCGGCCGCGCGTAGCTGCCGGCGCGTGGCCAGCCCGTCAGGCGCCATCCGCCAGGGGAAGGTGGGCAGACCGCCGAAACGGCGCCCGGTGGGGTCCCAGAAGACACGGCGGCCCATCAGCCCACCACCCCGAGCATGGCGATCAGCTCGTCCGCCTCGGCCGGGCTGGCGGCCATGCGGTGGCACAGCCGCCGCACGAGCGCCTGGTCGTCGGAGTTGGGCTGCGTCGACCCGATCTGGCGCTGATCGCGCCGCCGTACCGGCGGCCGGGCCGACTCGTTCGAGCTGACAGGGCCGGTGGCGTCCCGGCGGCCGCGAGGCCTCGCCGGCGCGGCCGCCGGAGACGGCGGGGACGGCTCGGTGGTCTGCCGCAGGGTGGCGGGGGGCTCCGGGTCGTCCGGGACCACCGCCTGCTCGAGGTCGCACAGCCACGCCTCGGCGGCGGCAGCCTGCTCATGCGCGGTGGTGATCAGGCCGGCCAGGCGGGTACGCAGCTTCTCCAGGTCGGCCATCCACCGGTCGGCGGGCCGCTCGCCGCTGACCGCCGCGAGGCGGGTGTGGAGGCGGTCGGCATGGTTGGCCACGTGGCGGTGCGGGCAGCTACGGCCCAGCTCCAGCACCTCCGCCGGGGTGGCGAGGGGCAGACGCTCCAGCAACGCGCCGATGGCCTCGACCTCAGACAGCGTGGCCGTGGTGGGGGTCTCAGCCATGGTCGCCTCGTTCCGGGTCGCACGGCCCGGCCGTGCAGGCGTCGCATCTCGCCTGGCCGCCGGCGAAACTCCAGTAGTCGGCGAGCGCCTTCTCCGCCTCCGCCATGTCGGCGAAGTGCGCCAGCCCGTCTTCGTCCTCGTCGTAGGCGTACTGGCAGCAGGTGCAGGTGACCGTCACGCACGTGTGGCTGAGCTGGCGCGGGTTCCAGGCATCGGTGAGGTTCACCGCCCAGCCGGCTGCCTTCTCCTGGGTCGGGAAGTGCGGCACGCCATCTGCGTCGTCGAAGTCTTCGCCGTCGCGGTTGGTCAGCACCCAGCAGGGCGTGGTGGTGGTGTCCGTCATCGGGTCACCGCCCCGGCGGGCATCTGGTCCCAGGTGCGGCCGTCGAGTTCGCGCCCGGCCTGGTGCTTGCTGATGACGCGGCGCATCCGGGCGCTGCCCTCCGCCGGGGCCTCCGCCGGGGCCTCCGAGGGGGGCAGGGTGTGGCCGTCGGGCGGCACGTCGACCTGGCGGCCGCGGCCGGACAGGTCCGGGGTCCACTGGCCCCACTGCTTGAAGAAGAACGGGACCTCAGCGGCCTGGCACTGATCGCGCAGGGTGCGCAGCCAGTCCGGGTGCGGCGGGCGGGCGCCGGGGCCGGACTCGCCGCCGGCGATGACCCAGCCCACACCCCCGCCGGGGCCGACCCGGCCGGCGAGGCTGGCCAGCAGTTCGGCGCCCCAGCCCTGGAAGGACTCCATCCACTCCACGCCCAGCCAGCGCGACAGGTCGACGGGGCCCAGCAGGGGTTCGACGCTGAGGAACCGGACGGCGGCCGGGGTGCGCAGCAGCGCGGGGATGCGGATGTCGGCCCAGCGCTGGCTCTCCACGCTGACGCCGAGCCACACGTTCGGCAGCGGCCACACCAGCGGGGTCGGAGCGTCGAGCAGGGCCAGGTCGGCCTCGCGGGCGCGCAGCTGCTCTTCGATCCGGGGCAGCAGGGCGGCCATGCGCGCGTGGCGCTTGGTGAGGACCTGGAAGGTGTGTTTGGGCGCCCACCACATCCGGGTGAACACCTCGACGATGAAGTCGTCGGGCACGGCGTCGTGGAACAGGTCGCCCATGGAGTTGACGAAGACCATGCGCGGGTCGCGCCAGCGCAGCGGCGCGTCCAGGACCTCGCGTACCAGCCGTACGTTGGTGAAGGCGCCGGGCCCGTTCCAGCGGTTGTCGATCGCCTCGGCGTAGCAGTGGTCGCAGCCCTCGCTGACCTTGGTGCAGCCCCGCACCGGGTTCCAGCTGGTGTCGGTCCACTCGATCGCGGTGTTGAGGTTCATCGCGTCACCTGCCGCACGCTGGCCAGCTCGGCGTAGCGGGTGATCTGCACGGCCAGGACGGCCAGCGCGGCCGCCTCGAGGACGGAGACGGCCAGCACCGCCGGCGTGCGCGGGCCCGCGGCCCACACCACGATCAAGGCGGCCAACGGCGGCACGCAGAACGCGGCCAGGTTCACCGCCAGCTGCAGCCACTTGCGCGAGACGCGGCGCACATCGCTGCGGCCGTCGGTCTCCCACTCGAACATCGGCAGGTCGGAGACGCCGTCGACCAGCGCCTGCAGGCGCGGCCCGAGCCGGTCGCGTACGTACCGGCCGATCGCGGTGATCATGTGGTCGTTGTGCAGGTGCGTCCAGCCGAGCACGATCCCGGCCAGGGGGAGCACCAGCAGCAGCTCCAGCCGTCCGGCCGTGGCGGTGACGGCGGCGATCGCCGCGGTGGCGGTCAGCGTGGCGTACAGCAACTGGTCCCGGAAGCCGATCCGGGAGCGCTGTTCGGCCTTGAGGGCGTCGTACTCGCTCAGCAGCACCGTGACGGCCTGCTCATTCAGGCCGCCGGCCTGGACGGCAGGCTGGGCGTGGGCGGTGGCCGGATTCTGCCCGTTCATCGGCCCGGCCCTTCCGGTGTCCGGCCGATGATGGCGTCCATCCGGGCCAGACCCTCGTGCATGGCGGCCAGGCCTTCATCGACCAGGCCCACCAGGTGGTCGGCTTCCGCCAGGACCACGGCCAGGCGCTGCTTGTCCGGCGGCGGGGCGCCGAGTGTGCGCTCTCGTTCGAGCACGGTCATGATGGGATCTGCCTCTCTGATCTGGAGATTGGTGGGGTGTGCGGGCGCGCCCACCGCGGCCGGTCTTGGCGGAAAGACCGCGGTGATGCGCGCCCGTCTAACAGGTCATGCGGCGATGAGCCCGGCGGGGATGGCGATGGCCAGCACGAGGACGGCCGCGATCACCAGGTCGACCGCGCGCCGGACGGTGCGGTACTTGGCCACCGCCAGGCCGGACATGTGGCGGAGATGGTCGAACCCGCCCGCGGTCGTCACCAGCCGTTGCACGTCCCCGCTGCTCTTGGCGCGGGCATAGGAGACGAACCCGGTAGCGCCGGTACGGGGCAGGTGCGGCCGCACCGCCAGCAGTAGGAGCACGGCGGCAACCGCCAGCATCACCCCGGCGCCGCCTGCGGCGATCAGGGCCGCGGGGTGGAAGCGGGGTCTGGCCACCGCGAGCGCGACCACGGCCGAGGCGAGCCCCAGCGCGAAGGCCAGCAGCATCGCCGCTTTCGCGTCGACTCGCACCAGCGCGCCGTCGACGGCCGTGGTCGCTCGCTCGAGCGTGTCCTCCATCGACGTCGCGATCGCGCGGGCGTCGATCTGCGGGCGGGTGCTCATCGGCTGTCCCGGGTGGCCTGCAGGGCGCCGCTGGCCAGGCCGGTGTGGACGATGACCGCCTCGCGCGAGCTGGCCTCGCCCAGGCGCTCGGGGCCGCGCCGGTCGGCTGGCAGGCAGCCGGGGTAGCGCTGGTCGGGTCTCTTGGTGCAGGCCCGGATCTGGGCGGGCGTTGCGGAGCGCTCGTAGGCGGAGCGGTTGAGAACGCCGATCATCAGGACGTTGCCGGTCGTGGTCGTCTTGACGCCCATGACGATCCCGGCCGGGTCCTTGGTGGACGCCGGAGGCGGCGGTGGCGTGGCGGGTGCGGCGGCGCAGGCGGCGGCCGTCACCATCACGGTGAGCAGGGTGCGGAGCATGGGGTTGTGGGGTCCTTTCCTCAGGCGGTGCCGGTCATGGCGCCGTACAGGACGGCGGCGCGCAGCGCGAAGCCGGCGCCGTCGTCGTCGGGGTCGCGCTCGTCGTCGTTGGCAGATTGCAGGTCCGCCGCCATGCGGCGCAGCCGCAGGTCGTCGTCGTCCGTGGCGGCCGCGAGGAACTCCAGGACCGGCTCGGCGTTGCGGAGCACCGCGAGCGGGTCGTGCCGGCCGGTGGTCAGCCGGCTGACCCAGTTCAGGGCGGCGGCGCGGGCGTAGGCGTGGTTGAGCGCGGCCGGGTCCTGGCTGCGCAGGTTCGCCAGCAGGGCCGGTGGCGTGGCTGGCGGCGTGGCCGGGGCGGGCGGCTCGGCGGGCTGGCTGTCGAGCTCGAGCTCTCCGAACCAGGTGGTCCAGTCGGTGTAGTCGGTCATGATCGTCCTTCCGGTAGGTGGTGTGGTTCTGTTCGTGCGGGTCGTCGCCCAGCTGTCAGCTGGTAGTGGTCGGCAGCGGCGCCGAACGGCCCTACCGGGGTGGCCAGCCGATCGGCCGCCACCAGACCGGCGTCAGGTGCCACCAGCCCGGCCGGCACCGGCGCAGCTCGCCCCCGCCGCCGGCGTTGTCGCTGTCGCCGGCGGTGCGGTGGGCGTCGCGGTGGGCGCGGGTCAGCAGCCGCTCGCCGGTGGCCGTGCAGCACAGCGCGGTGCGCCAGTCCAGGCGGCCGGCGCGGCGGCCGCTGGCCACGACGTGGACCCGGTCGATGTCGCAGGGGTGGCTGGACAGCAGCCATCCGGCGTAGGTGTGCCAGGCGTCGTACGGGCGGTCGGCGTCGGTGAGCATCGCGGTGACGATCCGGCGGCCGGGCAGGTCGTTGGCGTCGAGGATCTCCACGGCGCGGGCGTCGGCGTCGTACTCCTCCAGCCGCATGAGCCGGGCCCGCAGCGCGGCCAGCGCCAGCGTGGCGGCCAGCAGTCCGATGGCCGCCCACACCCAGCTGTTCCACAGCCCCGGCGTGGCCAGCGCGATGAGCCCTGCGAAGGTGGTGGCGACACCGGCCAGGTCCCGGGCGGCGGCCAGCCAGGAAGGCAGGAACCGCTTGTGGTGGGCCAGGTCCCGGTGCGCCAGCTCGTGGGCGAGCGTGCCGGTCAGCGCGTCGAGGCGGTCGTCGTCGAGCAGGTCACGGCCGACGGTGACCAGCGGGGCGTGCCCGCACCGGTGGCCCTCGACGGTGTAGGCGTCGTCGCCGAGCTTGGGGTCGATCACGACGCTGACGGCGGCCAGGCGGCCGACGTGCCGGACGCTCCCGACCAGGCCGGCCAGCCGATGCCAGCCGACCTCGTTGTGGCGGGCGTGCGGGGTGATGTGCATGCGTTGCCTCCTTGGCGATGCGGGCTACTTCATGGGGACAGGGGGTCTGGTGCGGGCTCGCTGATCACGGCAGCCGGGTGAGGACGGCCTCCAGCGCGTTCGGCTTGATCAGCACCTCGCAGGCTTTGCCCGCGTGGCTCGGGCCGACCACGCCGTGCTGGAACAGCTGGTCCATCAGCGACTTGGCGTGGGCGTGGGAGACGCGCAGCTTGCGCTGCAGCATCGACGTGGAGCCGAACTGGGTTCCCACGACGATCTTGGCGGCTTCGGTCAGCAGCGCGGCGTCGTCCTGGCCGCGCTCGCCGTCCGTGCGCCCGTCGCTGTGCCTGCCGTCGTGCCCGTCGTCGCGGGGGCTGGTCAGGGCGGCGGGCTGTGCGGCGGGGGCGCCGCGTCGGCAGCGGGCCACGATCTGGGCGATCTCCTTGTCGGAGACGAAGGCGTTCTGCAGCCGGATCGGCGCGCCGGCGCCCATCGGCACGAACAGGGCGTCGCCTTGGCCCAGGAGCTTTTCCGCTCCGGGCTGGTCGAGGATGACGCGGGAGTCGGTCAGGGAGGAGACGGCGAACGCGAGCCGGGAGGGCACGTTCGCCTTGATCAGGCCGGTGACCACGTCCACGCTGGGACGCTGGGTGGCGATCACCAGGTGGATGCCCGCCGCGCGGGCCAGCTGGGTGATGCGGACGATGGAGTCTTCGACGTCGCGCGGGGCGACCATCATGAGGTCGGCCAGTTCGTCGACGATCACCAGCAGGTACGGGTACGGCTCGTAGACGCGCTCGCTGCCGGGCGGCGGCTGCAGCTTGCCCGCGGCCACGGCGGCGTTGAAGTCGTCGACGTGCCGGAACCCGGCCGCGGCCATGTCGTCGTAGCGGCGGTCCATCTCGCCCACCACCCATTCGAGGGCCTCGGCGGCCTTCTTGGGGTTGGTGACGATGGGCGTGATCAGGTGAGGGATGCCCTCGTAGACGTTGAGCTCGACCCGCTTGGGGTCGATCAGGATCATGCGCACCTGATCGGGGGTGGCGCGCATCAGGATCGAGCAGATCAGCCCGTTGACGCACACGCTCTTTCCTGCGCCGGTGGCGCCGGCGATGAGCAGGTGCGGCATCTTGGCGAGGTTGGCGACGATGACCCGGCCCTCGACGTCCTTGCCCAGCCCGGCGATCATCGGGTGGTGGTCGGCGTGCGCCACCTGGGAGCGCAGCACATCGCCCAGCGAGACCAGGTCACGCTCGTCGTTGGGGATCTCCACCCCGATCGCGGACTTGCCGGGGATCACCGGCAGCACCCGGATGGCCTCCTGGCCGGTGGCGTAGGCGAAGTTCTTGGCCAGGCCGGTGACCTTCTCCACCTTCACCCCCGGCCCCAGGGTGATCTCGTAGCGGGTGACCGACGGGCCGCGGGTGAAGCCGACCACCTGGGCCTTGAGCTTGAAGTCGGCCAGCACCTGGTTGAGTTGGTCGGCCACGGCCCGGGTGGCGTGGGCCGATCCCTTGCTGGCGCGGCCGGCCCGCAGCAGGTCCAGCCCGGGCAGCGGCCGGCCGACGGCCCCGGCTTCTGCCTGCCCGCGCTGGACGGGCGTGCCGTCGGCGGGCGCGTCGGCGATCACGGGGCTGTCGTACGGGGTGGACTCGGTGACCAGATCGGGGTCGGGCACCGCCACCGGCACAGCCGGCGCAGTTGACACGGCTGGCGCGGCCGGGCTGCCCGCTTGCGTGACGGCGGCCGCGGCCGCAGCCCCGGTCGACGGCGTGAGGCTCGGGGCGGGTTCGCCGACGGGCTCGCCGGCTGGGTCGCCAGCGGGGCCGATGGTGGGGTCGACGGGGGTCAGGTCCTGGACGGCGAACCGAGCCGCCCTCTCTTCTGCCGGCTCCGTGCTGTCTTGGTGGTGGCGGTCGGCCAGCGCGGTGACCGCGTCGGCGGCGATCGCACCCAGCGCGGCCACCGCGATCATGCCCAGCACCGGATAAACGATCATGATGGGGAGCGCGGCGGCGGCCGGGGCGGCGATCGCCCAGCCGACCAGGCCGCCGCCCTGCCCGGCCCGCACGGCGGCCTCGGCCGGGGGCAGACCGGCGGCCAGGTGGGCGATGCCGGCAACCGAGATGATCATGAAGGTCCATCCGGTGGTCACCCGGGCCAGACCGTGCTCGCCGTGGCGCAGCAGGCGCCAGCCCAGGGCGGCGGCCGCCACCGGAACGACGGCGGCCGCCGTGCCCGCCAGCGCCCCCACCACGATGTTGATCATGGTGAGTGGCTGCCAGGCATCCGCCAGAACCAGGGCGGCGGCCGTCACCGCCGCCGTGACGAGCAGGGCCAGGCCCCGCTCGTCACGTGCGCCGGCGAGATCCGACTCGGCGGGGCGCACGGCCTGGCCGATGCGGTGAGCGCTCCACCGCCACAGCCGACCGGCCGGGGAGGGCCTCCTGGAGGTGCGGGCGGCGGGCCGGCGCCCGCGGGAGCGGGAGCGCGAGGGGGTGGTCTTCGTGCGGGCGGGCTTCCTGCGCCGGGCGCGTGTGGCCATGGCCATGCCTTCCGTGATCGCTTTCTGCGGTTACGCTGCGTGCGCGGCCGCCTGGCCGCGCGAGAGGTTGGAAACGGTGTTCCGGAGATGTTTGACAGTCGCTGTTTGACATCCCGGGTCCTTAGGGAAACCAAGATCGTTAGGCGTTATGTCTGTTTGACAGCGGGCGGTTCGTTGTCAAACAACGGGGGCCTGACAACGCCTGCGACGGCCCCCGTTTGGTCACTGTGCGTAGCTGAGTTCGGGCTTGGGGTCGGTCTCCAGGACGACGTAGCGGCCCCGGGCTGCGGTCGCGTCGATGTAGCCCTGGCTGGTCATCAGCGGCAGGGTCTGCCGGACCCAGGTGGCGGAGTGGCCGGTGCGCTCCTCCACGGCCTGGTAGAGGTCCTTGGGCGCGAACTCGTTGCCGACGCCGACCTCGGCCAGGATCTCCACCAGGACCTTCACCGCCTCGGTCTTGGACATCTTGGGGCCCTCCGGCAGCTGGCCGGGGAACTCGATGTCCGCGGACTCGTCGCGGACGAACGTCTCCGGCATGGCCAGGTCGCCGGCGGTGCCGAGCTTGACGTCGTCGGTCGCGGCGCGCAGTTCGGCGGCGGTCTCGAAGGCGAGGTCCGCGTCGTCGTCACGGTCGACCATCTCGGCGAACGATGCCGCCAGCTCGTCTGCTGCCTCTCGCTTCATCTGGTTCTCCTCCTCGGGAGTGAGCTCGTCGGGGTCGTGGTGGTCAGGCTGGGAGGGGATCAACATGGCGGTGCCGTCCAAGGTCGGCCGGGTGGGAGAGGTGGCACCGGCCGCGACGCCGGCGGGCCCATGAGCGGGGCTGTGGGCGGCCGGGTTGAAGGAGTGCTGGCGCGGCGCGGCGTCACGGGCGGCGACCCGGGCGGCCAGGAAGTCGGCGTACGGCTTGCCGAGCGATTCCGCGGTGATCGGGTCCAGGTCCTGGAACAGGTGCCGGAACTCGGCGAAGGCCGCGGTCAGGTCGGCCTCGCCGATGTTGTCGTAGCGGGCGGGCATGACGCGGCGGGCCTTGGGCACCCACGGGCCCTCCATGTAGACGTAGCCCGGGTTGTCGGTGCCCCACGCCGACGGGTCGGCGCCCAGGTCGACCAGCCGGTCCGAGAGCACCATGCGGGCGTCGACCTCGTCTTTCACGCCGAAGGACTGGCCGGCGCCGAACATCGCGCGGGCGTCGGTGTCGACCTTGGTGTGCGAGGCGCGCTGCACCTCGAAGTCGATCCAGATGCCCACCGAGCGGCAGCGCTCCACGATGGTGGTGACCGCGTCCACCCCGACCAGCGCGCCGGCCTCGGCGAAGTGGATGGAGACGAACTTCAGCCCGCACCCGGGCACCCAGTTGGCCAGGTGCTTGCCCAGCAGGTTGCGTGAGGGGTTGCCCAGGTAGGCGGCCCGCGCCGGGATGGTGTGGCTGACCAGCCGGTTCAACAGCCAGCGGATCATCGTGGTGGTGCTGGCCACATACGCGGCGGCCTGGTCGAAACCGTGCAGCGACTGGTCGGCCTTGACCGAGTCGCACAAGATCAGCACCGACTCGGCGCGGCAGGCGATGGAGAAGTCGCTGACCTGCCCGGCCTCGGTCTTGCCGGCGCCGGGCTCGCCCGCGGTCAGCAGATGCGCCACGACCTTGGGCTTGCCGTCGATCTTGCTGTGCGGCAGCACCATGGTCAGCGGGGAGCCGTCCCGGTACAGGCCGACGCGGATCGGCTCGATGATGTTCTCGCCCGGACCGGACGGGCCGGGCCACGGGATCGGCCGCTCCAGCGCGTCCTTGCGCGGGATCATCAGCAGCAGCTTGTCCTGGAAGCCGCCGACGATGGCGGTGGCTCCCTCACGGATGCCGCCCGCCCACGACTCGATACGGGGCAGGTCCTCGGTGATGTCCTCGGGCACCTGGCCGGGCAGCAGCTCGACACCGGCGGTCAGCCGCTCCCGGGAGTCCTCCAGCACGGTCAGCTGCGAGCCGTGCGCGGACGGCAGGTTCGCCGCCGTCCAGGCCCGCCATTCGGCCGCGCGGTCCTTGCCGCCGCCGGCCGGGCCGGAGGTGGTGGCCAGCTCGCCGGCCTCGCTGTGACGGGCATGGCGCATGTTGTGCGCGATCGCCAGCGTGATGCCGACCGCGACGAAGGTCAGCATCACCTCCACGTGGTAGCCGAACCCCACCACCAGCATGATCATCGTCAGCGGCGTGGCGACGTCGGCCACCTCCAGCGCCTTGCGCCACCAATTGCGCTGGTGCGACAGCTTCCAGCGCAGCAGGCTCAGCGCCACGGCGGACCCGCCGAACAGCAGCCCGCCCAGCCACTCCACCTGCCAGGCGAAAAAGGCCAGCTGCAGCACCGCGGCGGCCAGGAACGTCAGCGGGATCAGCGCCCACGGGGCACCGATGCGCAGCGCCTTGGGGAACTCATAGCCCTGCTCACGATCGGTGCGCCGGTCGGCACCCACCTGCCGCGACAGCTTGCGCACAGCGCGCGCCGCGGCGCGGTCGTCGTCGAATCCGTTCATGATGTTTGCCTCACACGTCCAGCGGGTCATGATCAGGGGACTTGGTCTTGCCCTTGCGCCGGCGCAGCTCCTCCAGCTCCACGCCGCAGAACTTCTCGATCCGCGGGTAGATCCGCTTGGCCGACACCCGCACCGCGCGCAGCGCCACCGTGGCGGTGTAGATGGTCGCCACCGACCGCGACGCCTTCCAGCCGATCGACTTGCCCTCGCCGATCGAGTTGGCCTTGCAGTACTTGAGCATCGCGATCAGCGCGCCGCGCAGCTCGTGGGCGCGGCACTCCAGCTCCGTGATCAGATCAAGCGCGATCTTGTCCAGCTCACGGCCGTAAGCGCGGACGTCCTCGGTGGTCCTGGTCGGCAGGTCCGCGAGATCTTCGTATCGAGCCATGGGCTACTCCTTCGGGTTGCGGGTCACGACAACCACCACGCCGCCGGGGCGGCGGCGTGGGCTCGCACATGCCGGCCAGGCCGGGCCGGGCCCGGTCTGGCCGAACGTCTCCGGCCGGCCCTCCAGCCCGGCCACCCCGCCAGACGCCCCGCCGGGCACCTCACGGGGTGCCTCACTGGGCAGGTCGTCGGGCAGGTCGTGGGCGGGCTCGCGCAGGTGCGGGTAGGGGTCGGGCTGGCCCAGGATGCGCCGGTCGGCGGCGCTGGCAGGCGGCTCGGCCCGGTCGGCGCCGACGCGCAGCCAGTACCAGACCAGCGCCCCGGCCCCGGCCAGCAGGCCCACGCCGACGACCAGCACGACCAAAGCGGCGCCGACCGCGCACGCCGCCGTCAGCAGGACGGCGGCTAGCAGGATCCGGGCGTAACGGCGGCAGATCCGGCCCGGCCGGCGCAGGTCGCGCTCGTTGCGCCACAGCGCCCGGGGGTTGATCCCGGCGTGACCGGCCCGAACCCCCAGCGCGAGCGCCCCGGCCAGCAGCACCGCGCCTACCAGCCAAAACAGCCCTTCGGTGAACACCGAACCCCCTTGTGAAACAGACCAAACAGACCAAACAGACGGCGGGGCGGGGTCCTGGCCGGGCAGGCCGGCCAGGACCGCGACCAGGGCGCGGCCGCTCATCGCCGCCCGCCGTTCACGGGCTCGCTCCGCTCAGCGGCCCAGTCCAGCCAGCAGCACACCGTGCGGCTGGTCGGCTCGGCACGCACCTCGTAGCTGTCGGCCAGGTGCTTGACCAGGGCCAGGCCGTGCCCGCCCTCGCCCTCCGGCCGGGCCGCCTTCACCAGTGCGGGCCCCAGGTCGATGCAGGTCACCCCCACGCTGTGGGCGGCGGCGTCCACCTCGACCTGCAGCGCGAACCGGCCTCCCGGCGCCCCGCTGGCCGAATGCATCACGGCGTTGGTCGTCAGCTCGCTGACGACCAGGACGACGTCGTCGACCCGGTCGCAGCCGGTCGGCAGCAGCTCACGCACCCAGGCCCTGGCCTGGGCAATCTCGGCCGGGACCCCGTCGAAAGCGCGCGAGCTCGCGGTGGGCGCGCTGATGGTGACAGCCATCTACGCCACCCCCGCCCGGTGCGTCGACGGGACGGCGGCCTGCGCCAGCAGCACCACCGGCCGCGCCCCCGCGGGCGGCAACTGGCCGTGCTCGGCCAGGTGCTCGCGCAGGTAGACCAGCGGGTCGATCTCGCCGAGCTCGGCGGCCGCCACGCTTGCCCTGGATGCGGCCAGCAGCTCGCTGTAGGCGGCCGCCAGCATCACCAGTTCCTCGCGCCCCAGCGCGCAGGCGGGCGCCACCGCCGCGGCGGTCATGACGCGCCGTCCAGCGCGGTCTGGAAGCCGGCCAGCAGGAACTCCTGCACGGCGCCCACGCCCAGCAGCAGCTCAGCGTCCCCGGGCACCTGCAGCCGGATCTCCCTGCTGCGGGCCCGGAAGGTCCGGCGTGCCCGCTCGACCTGGCGGGCCAGCTCGTCGCGGCTGACGCGCCAGCTGACCTCCTGGCCGACGCCGCTGGGCACGGTGATGACCACCATGTCGCGGTCGTCGGGGGCAGCGGCGAGCGTGCCGGGCCGGGTGCGCCCCCAGATGTCGGCCTCGCGGAAGGTGACCTGCGCCTGGTGGCCCAGCAGCGAGGCCAGCTCCACGTCCCACGCGATCCGCTCGTGCTCACGCCCGAGCGGGACCACCTCGAGGGTGGCCTCGACGAACTTGGCCACCAGCGAACGAGCGGCGAAGAACCGCAGCTCGTGGCCGTGCTCCGGCACCAGCGTGAGCACCAGGTACCCGGCCGCCTCGTGCGGGCCGACCGTGACGTCGCCCTCACCTGCGGCCGTGCCCTGCCCGACGACCAGCAGCGCCCGGGCGAACTGCCAGGACACCATCTCGCCGGCGCTGTGCGAGTGCGGGAACAGCAGGTGAACCGCGTACGGGTCGTCGGCCTCGAAGGCCAGCACGGCCTGCACCGGATCCTGGCCCGGCGGCCGGGAACGCCGGCGGCCGGGCCGCACCTGATGCTGATCGGCCGGCCACAGCGTCAGCGCCTGCGTCACCGAGGTCATGCGCTTCATGCCGCACCCCCGGCCTGCCCAGCAGCCTGCCCAGCGGCCTGCGTGATCGCCTGCTTGACCTTGCTCGCGGGTGTGCTGCCGCATCGGAGTGCCTCGCGGAACTTGCCCACGCCCGCGTCCGCCGACAGTTCCCCGGCGGCGATCAGGGCGCGCGCCCGGGCGGTCAGCGCCTCGATGTCGACCCTCGGGCGGGGCGGCGGAGCGCTGTACTGGCGGCTGGCGTTCGCCCTGTACTGAAGGCCAGTACGGCCTGCAGTACGGGCTGTACCGGCACCAGCGGCCGCCTCCGGGACGGGCAGCACCTCCAGCACCGACCACAGCGCGGGCAGCACCCACACCGAGGTCACCGCCACGACCGGGCCCAGGGCGTGCACGATCAGGGTCAGCGGGTTGAACGCGACCCCCGGCGCGAACGCTGGCGCGCAGTTGAGGATCAGTGTCAGTGCCAGCAGCAGCGCCTCGACACGGAACATCTTCTTGCCCGCCTCGGACTTGCGGTCGACCACCTTGCCGCGCATCGCCGAGTAGGCCTGCACCGCGACCGTGCCCAGCAGCGGCATGCTCATGGCGGGCTCGTAGAGGAACGCGCCCCACCAGGCGATGGAGAACGTGTCCAGGGTCAGCGCCGTGGCCACCGACGCCTGCACACCGATGCTGGAGGCGGCCAGGCCGATCGCGACCCCGACCATGACCATCATCGTGGTGGTGCGGCGCACCCGGGCGTCGCGGTAGGCCAGCGCCACCGGGTCCTGGGCCAGCTCATGCAGCCGGGCCGCCTCGATGGCAGCCAGGCGCCGCCGGCGCACCTTCTTGGACTCGACCAGCAGCGGCGCCTCATCGGCCTGCAGGTCCACCAGACGGCGCGCCTCAGAGACCTGGCGCCGCAGCCGCCGCACCAGCTGGGTCTCCCCACCGGCGTCGTCATCGTCCAGGGGCATGAGCTCGGCCTCGACGATCTCGCCGTCCTCGCCCTGGTCGTCGAACTCCTCGTCGTCGTCCTGGGCGTCCTGGGTGTCGACGCCAGCCTGAACGGCGGTCAGGGTCTCGAGGTCGCCCTGCTGGTCATCGACCGGCTGGTCCTCGGGCAGCGGTGCCGGCGGCAACGCGGGCGGGGCCTGGTCAAGCTCCAAACGGCGCTCGATCTCCGACAGCAGACCGTCGACGTCCTGGCGGGCCGACTCGCGGTTGGGAAGGGCGATGCTCATCGAGCGTCCACCTCCGCCCGCGCCGCCACGGCCTGCGCGGCGACCACCTTGAGCAGCTCGGTGAGCCGGTCGCTGACGGCCCGCACGGCCTCGATCGACGGCACCCCGGCCGGGCCCATCTCGTGCAGCGCTGCCTCCAGAAGCAGCACCGCGTCCTGCACGGGCCCGGCGCTGATGGACAGGTTGCCCGCCACCTGGGCGATGACCGCTCGCGTGGCCTCCCACGCGTCGTAGACCGTGATGGCCAGGCCCTGCCGCAGCCCCGATACGTTCGGGTTGTCCGGCAGCGTCACCGCCCAGTTCGCCAGCACCTCCCGCAGGTGGGCCAGCCGCTCCAGAGCGAGCTGACCAGCGGAGATCGCAGGCACCGACGCGACCGGAATCGCCAGGTCGACGGGTGAGGGCGTCTCCTGGGCGTCAGCAGCGACGCCGGGCCGGGCCGGGCCGGCGGGGCGGCGTCGGAACAGGTTGCGCCACGACCGGCGACGGCCGCGGTGCTCGTTGACGGCGGCCGCGACGTCGGCGACCTCGCGGGCCACGTCGATCAGGCCCCGGTCGACGACGCCGGTCAGCTCCGCCATCTGGTCGGCGACGTCGGCGCTCTGCCCGGCGCCCGACGTCAGGGCGTTGGCCAG
Organism: Nonomuraea antimicrobica; assembly: GCF_039536965.1. Classification (NCBI taxonomy): domain Bacteria; kingdom Bacillati; phylum Actinomycetota; class Actinomycetes; order Streptosporangiales; family Streptosporangiaceae; genus Nonomuraea; species Nonomuraea antimicrobica. The sequence continues at coordinate 22,754 of NZ_BAAAZP010000169.1, forward strand.
GCCGCGCACCGCGTCGGCGATGTCGGCCAGGTCCTCACGCACCGCGCGCAGCTCGTGGACCTGACCGCGCAGCTCGGCGAGCTCGCCGGCCACGGCCAGCACCGCGTGCGCGGTCGCGGCCTGCGCCGCGTACAACGCGGTCGCAGCGTCGTCACCCTCGCGCAACGCCTGGCGACGCCGCTCGTTGTATGGAGAGGAGTTGTCGTAGAAGCGATCCTTGTTCGCCGCATCAGCCAGCAGGGCACGGGCCTCGTGGCCGGCGGACCTGGTGACCGGTCGGCTCTCTGCCTGGCTCTCCGCGTTCGCCTTGGCGATCAGCGTGTCGGCCAGGAGCATGACGATCTCGACCCCGGCCGCGCCGTTGATGTCGTCCTTCCAGTTCGCCAGCCCGTTGGTGGGGGCGATGGCGTCGCGCAGGTCGGCGAGCGTGTCGAGTGAACGCACCCGGGCCGGGGGCCCGTAGGTGTCGTTCATCTGCCGCTCGACCTCGGCCACCTCGCGCGGGCCGTGAATGTCGAGCATCCGGCCGCCCGGGGTGAACACGCCGACGTGCGCCCACTTCCAGACGCCGTCAACAAGCTGCTGAACCAGCGCGAACGGCCAACCGGTCCGCTCATGCATCGCGGCGGCCAGGCGGTGGCACTGGGCGAACCCGAACAGCTCGATCGCGTCGGCGTCGACCACGCCGGGGCGCAGACGGAACTCCGTCTGCCCGTGGAAGCTGGGCTTTTCCAGCTTGATGATCACCTCGACGTCGGCCAGAGGCTGGCTTTCAGCCAGCTCAGCCAACACCGGGTAGCGCGCGGGGCTCAGCGAGACGGGTGGTGTGGTGATCGGGGTGGTCGTCATTCAGGCCACCGCCTCAGGCAGGTAGTCCAGGAGAGCCTGGACGTCGGACGTGCGGTAACGACGATGACCGCCAGCGGTCGGAACGGCCTGAAGACGGCCGCTGCGTGCCCATCGGGCCACCGTGTGCGGAGTAACCCCGCACAGCACTGCGACAACCCGAGGGGGGAGTAGGGGATCGTTCTTGCGATCGGTGATGATGGCTTCCACGGGGTCGTGTCCTTCTTCGAGACGACGGGACGGCCCTTGCGGCCTCGGCGGGTGCAAGCGCCGGGGCCGCTCGTTCTGCGGCGTGCAATCCGTACAGAGCGTTGCACTAGTGCGAAGCGTAGAACTTGCACTAGTCCAATGTCTACCCTCCTCAACGGGCAGCGATGCCTTACCTCGCAGAGATGGACTAGTACAGGTGCACTAAAGTAAGCGTTGCACTAGTCCATCTCTGGAAGCGGGAGCGATCTTCCGATGGCGCCGACATTGAACCGGCCAGATCCGCCCTATCTGCAGATCGTGAAGCACATCCGGCAACAGATCATGTCTGGCGAGCTTCGCGAAGGCGATCGGGTGCCTACAGGGCGCCAGATCGCTGAGGACTGGGGCGTCGCGATCGCCACAGCTACCAAGGTGATCACCACGTTGCGCAGCGAGGGCCTTGTGGATGCAGCGCCCGGCCGAGGAACGGTCGTGAAGTCTGCTGCCGCCTCGCATTCCCCAACAGACCGGGCAGTAGCAATCCGACGGACGGGGCGCATCTATCCGCCCGATGAGCACGCGAAGATCAGGTCGGCGGCGTTGGTCGACGCACCAGAACAGGTGGCCGACGCATTGGGAATCGCTGCCGGAGCTCCCGCCATTCGTCGGCAGCGTGTGACGTATCGCGGCGACCAGCCCGTTTCCGCGTCCACGAGTTGGTTCGACGGTCAGCTCGCCGAGCTTGCCCCGCGACTGCTGGAGACCGAGAGGATCTTGCAGGGCACGTTCGGCTACGTGGAGGAAGTGGCCAGCCGGACCATAAAGACCTCGCGGGAGCAGAGCGCCGCCAGCGCTGCCACTGAGAAGGATGCGCAGGATCTGGGGGTTCCTGTCGGGTCTCCTGTCTTGCGAGGCAGGAACTGGATCTACGACAGCGACGGCCAGGTGCTGGAGTACGGCGAGTACGTGTCCGCCCCGGAGCGGTGGCAGTCATATGAGTTCGAGATCAACTAAGCAAAGGAAACCTGGTCCTGTGGAACTGATCCATTCCGGCAAGGTCCGCGACGTGTATGCGGATGGCGACGACCTCATCCTGGTCGCCTCGGACCGCGTCAGCGTCTACGACGTCGTCTTGCCCACACCTATCCCTGACAAAGGCAAGATCCTCACTCAGCTCTCACTGTGGTGGTTCGACCAGCTTGCCGACGTCTTCCCAAACCATGTGATCAACACGGACGTACCCGCTGAGTGGGCTGGTCGTGCCGTACGGTGCCAGCGCCTGGAGATGCTGCCGGTCGAGTGGATCGCCCGCGGCTACCTGGCCGGCCTGGGGCTGCAGGAGTACCGCGTAAAAGGCACGGTGTCCGACGTGCCGCTCCCGGCCGGGCTGCTTGAGGGCTCGAAACTCCCCGAGCCGATCTTCACGCCGACCACGAAGGCGACGGCCGGGCACGACGAATTCATCACCTTCGACGACGTCGTCGACCAGATCGGCGCCGACACCGCCGCTCAACTGCGAGACGTGACCCTGGAGATCTACCAGCGCGGAGCTGAGATCGCCGCCGAACGGGGCATCATCATCGCCGACACCAAGCTTGAGTTCGGACGCGCGCCAAACGGCACGCTGGTCCTGGCCGATGAAGTGCTCACTTCCGACTCCAGCCGCTTCTGGCCGGCCGACTCCTGGCAGCCAGGGCGTACCCAGCACGCGCTCGACAAGCAGTTCGTCCGCGACTGGTCCTCCACGCTCGACTGGGACCGCACGCCGCCTGGTCCGCCGATCCCCGACGACATCGTGCAAGCCACTCGGGCCCGGTACATCGAGGTCTACGAGCGCATCACTGGCCTGACGTGGAAGGAGACCCAGTGACCACCAACCGGCAGTACTTCGATCCGGAGCACCTGGTGCGCGAGGTGCGGGAGCTGCTGCACCTACAAGGCATCGACACCGAAATACCAGGAGATGCGAAATTGGCAAGGACGGGAGCATCGATGCTGCTGCGGGGCTTGGGAGTAACCCCAGCGATGAACGGCGTGGACGCTCTCACCAGGGCGATAGACAAGCCATGGGTCGAGGCTGATGATGCCGCTGCGGAGCACAGAGAACCGTCTAAGTGAGCTTTGAAGCGAAGGGCCCGGCCGAAGCCGGGCCCTTCGGCATAAGTGAAGGCGGCCTGAGCAGTGGTCAATCTTCGAAAACTTGCAGCGGGCCGTGCTTGTGGGTCGCCGAGCTCGGGCGATCTGGCATTGAGGATGGTGGGCCTCGCGGAGTCGAGGCACACCATCCTCAATGTCATCGGCGCTCTTGGAACGCGCTGCGTTCGAGCTCGTCTAGCAGTGTGCGCAGTTCGGTGAGGGTTTGGCGGACTTCCTCCGGGCGATCCTTGGCGGCGCTGCGGAGGATGTCGCGCTTGACCACTCGCTGCAGGATGCTGCGAAGCCGGCCCGTTTCGGTGGTGAAGGTCTCTACCGCGCCTATCTCCGGGGCGGTGTTCTCTGAGGTGCCCAGTTGAGCAAGATAGACGCGGACGTGCTTGACCGCCTCGGTGGCGTCGAAGTTCCCTTCCGGGATGGCGTCGACTGCCCCTTTCAGGACCGCCGCGGTGGCCTGAACGCGGTCGGCTTCTATGACGGTCTGGTAGACGGTGACGGCTGCGTCGTCACCGTGATGCGCCGCCAACGGCAGCAGCTCCCGCACCTGGCCTTCGCTCGGGTCCTTGGTGCCAATTGGCACCAGTCGCTCGGCGAGAGGCCACGCTCGGATGAGCCGGTTGGCGTAGCTGCGGCTCATGTCCCAGCGCTGCTCGCAGTACTCCTCGAAGGTGGGATAGTCGGCGCGGTACAGGCGGGCATCCCTGATCACCTGCAGGGCCTTACCTGCCGCCCAGTAGGCGATTCGCAGGTTGTGGATGGCAGCTTCGCAGGCTGCCAGGTCGTCCCGTTCAACGTCGATCAGGTTGGGACTGTCGCCGAGAGCCTCGTACGGTACTGGCAACGCCTGGGCCAGCTCGGTGGCCAGCTTGGGCGCGTGCTGACCGGCGGCGGGGTCCTCACCTCGACGACGGCCCATCAGATGCTCACCCCGTCCACGGCGAGGGCCAGCTTGTAGAAGTCTTCCTTGGCACGCAGGGCGGTCCCAGAGGGCTGGTATTGGGTGACGACCAGGCCCTTCTCTGCCGCATTGGTGTGGATCTTGTACTTGCGGATGGGCTGTGGAGCGCGGGGATAGCCGTGCTTGTCGATCCAGGCGTTGACCTTCAGCAGGTCCTCGTCGCCGTCGCGTGCATCCCATCGGTTGACCACGATCAGGAAGGGGATGCCGCGCGGGCGGAGGACGCGCTCGATGGTGTACTCGGTGGGATCGTAAGTGAGCCATTCGGGGTTCATCGGCACGATGGCTCGGTCGGTGATGGCCAGTAGGGCGCGTAGGGCATCCGCTGCGGCGCCGTGCCCGAGAGGGTCCTTGCTGCGGGTGGCATTGGGGTCGACGTCCATGAAGCCAGGGCAGTCCACGATGATGCGGCGCACGAGTGGGTCCTGCTTGAGCTTTGGCAGTAGATCGTTGTTGCCCTGTGTCGACAGGTAGTCGAACGACAGGCGCTCTTCGGCGACCCGGTCGGCCCACTTCTCCATTGACCCCTGGGGGTCGATTCCCGCTGCTACGACTGGAGAGTCTTCGCCCTCAGCGTTGGGGCGGGTGTTCTCTCCGACGACGGCGGCCAGGTTCACGGTGATCGTGGACTTGCCGACTCCGCCCTTTTGACTGATCACAGCGTCGACGATGGCACCTCGTGCCTGAGCGTCGGCGGCATGCTGCAGGGCAGCAGACATCATTCCTCCGTGGCTTCCCATTGTCTGGTACTCGGATGCTCAACAAGAGTGCCAGAGGTGAGAGGAGAGGAGACAGCGACACTCTGCTTGCCGCCCCGTCTCGCAAGCCATCAAACGTGGTCAGAGCAACGGGGGAGTCGCAGGCCGCCAGGAGAAGGGCCGTCCTGACGGCGTCAGGCGGCTTGATCTGCTGAGCCATCCTTGGGCGCGGTGCTCGCGATCCAAAGAGGCGCTGAGATTTTGGCGGCCGCGGACTGCACCCGCCGCCCAGCAATCTCCGTGTCCCACGGGAGTGTGCTTGCTCATGGCCTTCGGCTTACCCGCAGGCGCGAAGCCTGTCCGCTAGGTCCGCCAACATCGCCTTTCGGCAATCGCCCACACGTGCTGAGGTGGATCGCATGACCCCCACCAACGCCGTCAACCGGCTGGCGGTCGCAGGAATGATCGTATTGGCGCTGGCGCTGGCCTGGACCAGCGTCGAGATTCAAGGCGTCGCCGCAGATGGGTCTGCCCCTTGGACGCGCAAGTGGGTAACCGGGTGGCTGATCGGACCGGCGATGTCGCTGCTCGTGCTGGCCGTGTTCGGCACCCGCGTCTACCTGATCACGCGCGGTGAGCCGATCCTCTCGCCGAAGCTGGTACGGGTCGAGCGGCTGTTCCTCGCGGTGATGCTCGTGCTGTGCGGCTGGCCCCGCCTGCCATGGGTCACCGACACATTCAGCCTCTGGGAGTTGGCGCTGCACGCCCTGGCACCGGTCGTCGCGGTCGCCGTCGTGGCCAGTCTGCCGGTAATCCTCACCAACGGGTGGACGACTGACGAGCGCGGCGGTGCTGCCTGAGCAGTCTCCTCAGCGTCGCTCTGGTGCCCCGTTGCCGGATGCGGTGTTGCCTAGTCGGGGAGACTCGTATCAACTGCGGCCGCGATGCGACCGCCCTTAAAACCGTGGAGAAGAGTTGCATCCGATCATGCGTCGGCTGGCCCAGCGATGACCTTCAACTCAACATCCCGGTCGACGCTATTGCCCAGCCGGAGCGAGACGGTGAATCCGGCCGCGACGAAGATTTCGGCGAACGCTTTGAGCGTGATGTTCACAACATCACGCTCAAGGCGCAGCATCGGATGGTCATCGTCCAGATCGATGAGCATGTCCTCGAACTTGGCGTCAGGACCCCAGGTCACTTCAATCGACCGGGCGCCGCGCCGGAGCTGAAAGCCACTGGCTTCGTGGTCCGGGTCGTAGGGGAACCCAGCTGCGGTTAACAGCGCAAGCACGTCGTGTACCAACTGGTCGAGATCGACACCGGCGTTGTCGGCCATGTTCGCGACGCTACAAGCGGCGCACACGTGTGACCATCCCCCGTTCAGAACCCTTTGAGGCCCGATGGTCACCTGGCGTTCAGCAGCTCGGCCGACTCTCGCCTTGACACCAATTGGTGTCACTGCGGTTCGGCGTGCGCGTTCAGGACCTTGTTCAGCGTCGCGGGCCGCCTCACCGGCCTGCCACGAACCTGGTCACGATCCCAGGTCCCCTGTGGAAGCCCTCGTGCGGCGGGGTGTCGTAAACCTGCCCTCAAGAGGGGGCCCGGCGTTGGGGCGGACTGACCTGCTATCTGCTACCGGACTGGTCAGGTGCTGGTTTGGGGCGCTAGCGGGGTGCTGCCGGAAGCACACCAGCAGCCGATTGGAGGTGGCGGCATCGCCTCCCCCGCCGGAAGCTGTTCATCAGCGGTGGCCTGTTCGCTGCTTCAGTGCCGTGTGGATGGGGCCGGCGACGTCCTGGATGGCCAGGCCCCACCGAATATGTGGGTCTTCCATCAGCGCGGGAGAGCTTTGCTGTTCGGCGGTCGGAGTCTTGTCCACGGTCAGCACCGTCTCCCAGAGCCGCCGGGCGGCCTGCAGCGTCTCTGGGGCGAGCACGGTCTGGGCTTGGACCAGGCCAGCCCCGAAGAGTTCATAGATGTTGCGCGGGTGCGGCGGGCCCTTGGCTTCGCCTGCCTGGTCGAACTGGTCGAACAGGTCGCGGATCGTCACCTCCAGAGGGGGCTTGCCCGTGTGGGCGGCGACCAGCAGCACAGCGATGATGACGGCGGCGGTCGCGTCCGGGCCCTTGTAGTGGGCGGCGAAGGCGTCGTGCCAGATCGGGCCGCACACATCCGCCGCTCGCTCCACGGCGTCGTTCCATTCGGCGGTTCCCGCCCAGGAGTCCCATTCCTTCAGGTGGCGGTAGATGCCCACGGCGTTCTCTCCTTCGATGGCGGACCGAATCAGGCGTAGGGGCGCAGCCGGGTTTCATCGATCCGGGTCAGGTCCAAGGTAGCGAGAAGCCCGAAGTGGTCGCTGGCGTCCCCGACGTCGACCCGCTCGTAGTCGCCGATGGCGGGTGCCAGGGCGGCCGTCACGTGCAGCTGGTCGACGCGCAGCAGCCCGGCTTTGCCCGTGGGCTCCAGCAGGCTCAGATCCCCGCGCTGCAGGGCCACTGTGGCGGCGACGTCGACCATGTCGCCGTCCCGGAACCTCGCCCCGACGATCGTGTCGGCCTGCCACGGCTCGTTCTCGCCGGCGCGGGGCAGGCAGCGTGAGGCCCGGTTGTAGGGCGGCATGCGCTCCCAGGCCGGTTCCGGTTCCCCGGCCACGGGCAGGGGCGGGTGGTTGATGTCGCCGCCGACCAGGCCGAGCCCGCCGTAGCGGTAGGCGCGCGCGATGAGCATCTGGGCCTCGATGGCCGCGCCCTGGGCTGAGTACGGCGTCAGGTGGGTGCTGATCACGACCAGCGGGGCGGGGAGTCCCGGAACGTGGAACCGCGGCCCGCAGTAGCCGTGATGCAACTCCAGGGAGTACTTGGTCTCCACCCCGGCCAGCTTCAGCGTCTCCTCCTGCCAGGCGACCGCGACCGGCAGGTTCCGCGACGGCGCCACGGTGAGCTGCATCCCGAGATCGGCCGCGGCCTTCCTCGCCTGCTCTGGGTCGGCGAGCTCGTTCACCTCCTGCAGCAGCACGATGGTGGGCCGTACCGCGCGCACGGCCTCGACCAGTGCCTCCCACCGGCCCTGAGCACGAGCCCCGTACTGGACGTTCTGGCTCATCACGGTGATCGTCGTCATCGGGGGGTCAGCTCCTCAGGCGTTTCACATGTCAGATCGGCCAGGTCAGGGCGCAACAGCTTGTCGGCCTCCACTCGGCCGCCGGCGGAGCTGTCAGCGGCGTGGCTGGAGCCGGTCGAGGCCTCCGGGGTGGGCCTTGCCGAGTTCCATGACGACCGTGATGAGCGCGCCGTACAGGCGTTCGTGATACCAGTACTCGCCTGCAGGCGTGTCGCCGGCCTCCAACTGGCGGGCGAGCTCGGCGAGCTGCTTGGTCCAATCGGCCGCAGTCGACGGCGGCCGCGGCTCGGCGTCGACAGCCGGGCTGGCGGCCGGTGGTGGCGGTGCCGGCGCGTGCTGGAACCGGACGGGAGTCCACCGCGCGCGCTGCCCGCGGGCCCTGCGGGAGATGTTGATGAACTCCTCAATGGTCTCCTCCAGGGCCTCGCGCATGGCGTACAGGGCGTCGGCCAGCGCGCCGGAGTCGATGCCGTGCGCGGCCCGCAGGCGCCTCAAGTCGGCCTGCATGCCGAACAACTCGATCGCCGCCTCGCGCGCATCGGGCGGCAGTTCGTCGCGCGCAGCCGACAGCGCGGCCGCGCTCACGTACCCCGCCAGAGTGGTCCCGTACCGCGCGGCGGCCGCCTCCAGGGTGGTGTGCTCGGCGTCGGACAGGCGGAGGTTGACGCGCTTGCCGCGCTGTCCCTGCCCGTCTTCGCGGGGGCGCCGGCGGCGTGCTGGGAGCGGTGAGCTGTCCTCGGTCACGGGGCCCTCCGCGCATTTTGGGGAACCCAAACCTATAACTTGCTGCGCAGCTTAGGCCGGCGTGGCAGGCCCTCGGTGAGCAGGGGTGTACGGCGTCGCGAGGCATGAAAAAACCCCGGCGTAGTGCCGGGGTTGCCCGCGTATCGGTGACGATACCTTAGCACTCATTTGATCTTGAGCTTGTGATCTCTGGTGGATCAGGGCCCCTGATCTACCATCTTTGCTCCTTCGACTTCTCATGATCGTTTTTGGTTGATGGATCTGGCAGTTGTGTTTTCCGGTTCTCGTTCTGGGTCGTGATCTTGGTCCCGCTGAAAGACGTGTCACCCTGTCAGAGAGCTCCGGGGCCTGTGCGCCGAGAAGCGGCGTCCAGTTGTTCCCAGGTCGTGCTCGTGCGGCGTAGGGGGAAGTCGCGGCTGCTGGTGGGCCGCTCGTAACCGGCGGGGGCGTGCTCGGGCCAGAGCCGGTACGCGCAGTTGTAGCAGTTGGTGTGCAGGTGCCAGTCGGCGGTGGTGGCCTCCGTGGTGGCGTGGTCGGGGATCTGGCTGCCGCACACCGTGTGCTGGCCGTCCAGGCTGACGTGAATCCGGCGCTGGCTTTGAGTGCCGGTTGCGACCCAGCGGCCGTCCTCCTGGCGGTAGTCGGGCCGGGTCCAGGTGACGATCCTCATCGTCACCGGGCCGACCGGCTCCTCCTCGTGCAGTGGCGGCAGCGTGGCGGCGCAGGCGGAAGGCACCGCTGCGACCGTGATGGTGGCCAGGGCCTTTTCCACCCGAGTCGCGGCGGCCGCCAGGCGGACGCGGTCGTGATCGTTCAGAACGCGCTCGCGGATCTGGTGGGCCAGCAGGTCCAGATGGTTGGCCAGCAGGACGCAGGCGTCCACGGCGATGTCGACGGGGTCGACCGGCAAGGGACTGTCGTCGGTGTGGGGGGCCGTCATGAGCGTGACGGTACGCCGGGCCCTGATCTACCACGGGTTCTTTCGAGGCGCGGTCAGACAAGACCAACCTCTCGGTCAGCTCACTGCGACCGCGATTCAGCCCGGGGCGTGCCAGCGCGCGACCGCCAGCGCGGCCGCGTTCCGGGTGCGCCAGCATCCATCGGCGCTGCTGCGGCCAGGTTCGTCCCCGACCGGCTCGACCGGGACCGGGTGGTAGTGCCGGTTGGCCGGGTCGCCTGCGGTGGCTTCCCACGCCTGGCGGTGCCAGCCGGCCTTGCTCACCGTCCCGGCGACGTCGCCGGTGGGAGTGACGACGTTCCAGCGGTGGCGGTCCATGTCGGCCTGGGTCTGAGTCAGCCGCCACCCCTCCGGAGCGCCTTCCAGCGCCACGTCGGCGTGCGCCGTCTGGGCGCGGCGGCGGGCCTCGAAGTCGGCGGCCACGGCGGTCAACGCCTTGATCCGGGAGCTGTAAGCTCCGCGTTTGCCGGCGCCGGTGGTGATCGGGGTGTGCTGGGCGTTGCGGGCGGTCCAGCCGCTGCCCGGCCAGGCCGGGCTCACGCTGCCGGCGCGGGTCTCGCGCCGCCACCACAGCACGTCGTTCTCGGTGGCCCAGTCCGGGCCCAGCCGGTCGACGGTCCGCAGGTCGCGCGGCCGGTCGGTGCCGGTCTCGGTGCCGGTCTCGGTGCCGGTCTGGTCGTCGACGGGCGTGACCTCGCTCCCGCCGTCGCCAGCGGCCGGTTCCTCGATCGGCTGCTTGCGCGGCGAGGTCGGCGAGCTCGTCGTGGTGATGTCGGGCACCGTGGCGGGACGGCTTGTCCCGGCCGGGTCGGCGAGACGGGCGTCGCCGAGGTCCTCGCGGCGCTCGGTGTCGGCCTGCTGCTGGCCGAAGCGGCGCCGGACGGTGTCGGGGTGCATCTCCAGGACCTGGCCGATGTGCTCCCAGGTGTCGCCGGCAGCGCGGCGGGCGGCGACGTGGGCGGCCAGCAGGCCGTCCACCAGGCCGGGCAGGACGCGCAGCGCGACCGCCTGCTTGCCGCTGCCGGCGAGCGGGTCGGCGACGTACTGGGCGTGGACCGCCAGGTGGGCGGCGCGTCGGCGCACTCCCGCCTCCAGCTCCTCCAGGTCCTTCGGGCTCGCCGGGGCCTGCTTGGGGGCGGCGACCGGGAGGTCGAAGCGCCAGGCGGCCTGACGGCAGGCCCCCGAGCAGTAGCGGCGGCGGGCAGTGGCGTCGGCGGGCAACACCTTGCGGCACACCGGAAGGGCGCATCGCCGGGCGTCAGGTGTGGCCTGCGGGTCGGGCATCACGATCCCCTTCGGCGGGCGGGTGGTAACGGTCGGCGGAAATGCGTTCCGTCACGCCATGGTGTGACGGAGGCGTTTCCGCCGACCGTGCCGTTACGGTCCCATGCTGCCACGCTGTCGGCGTACCGTCACGATAAGGAGGCAAATTCTCCGCCGCACAAGTTACGGCCCCCCGCAGTTCCCGAAGGTTAGCTGCGCTAAAGCAGCGCTCCGAACAAGCCCGGGGACGGCCAGCATCTAGTGAACGCAGGCGCTAAATGGCTGCCACCTTGACTACGAGGCAAGGTAGACTCTTCTCCAGCTAGCTAAGTACATGCGAAGCCCCGGACGCGAACCTGGGGCAGACAGCAGAGAACCCCGGTCCAGCGTCGACAACTGATCCCGGGGCCTCTACTTCACTTCAACCGCGCTGGCCGTTGCACGTACGAGCGGGGTTCTGGAGAGGGTGCCACCTCACCAGGCCCCGCTGACGTACTTCAGGAGCCAGGGGACGTAGACCAGGTAGATCTGCACCAGCAGTACCAGGACATCCCAACGCCGCGGCGGCTCGTCGCTCATCGGTCTCCTCTTGTACTGCGGCCCGGTTGGGGGAACCCACCGGAGATCCGGTGTGAGGAACCCACCGGGGGCCGCTGCCGGTGGGTCTCCCTAGGGCGGATCCACTGGCTAGAAGGCGATGGCGCGACTGAGCTACCACAAATCTTAGTTCAAGCCCCGCGCTCCGCGCGGGAAACAGGCCGCCGGACCTCAACTGCCGACCGGTAGAGCGCCTCAAACGACCTTGGAAAAGTGGAACCCCGGCCGTTCGGACCGGGGGTTCCGTCGTTGTCGAGGCCGCGCTTCTCAGGCAGTGCTCCAGGTGATCCACCGGGGCGCCGGGGCGGTGTCGGGGGCGGATGCCTTCCGGCGGGGCCTGTCACGATCAGACGGAGCGGGCCACGACGTCGCGCGATCCGGGGGACCTTGTCCTCGTTGCCCTCCGCCGCGTGGGGGCGGTCGGGCTCGGAAGCGGGCCAGCGCTGCGGCCACTACGAGCACCGTACGCCTCCGCACCGACACCTTCCCGGGAATTTCCGAGAGGGTCGGGGAGCGTATGGAGGGGCGCTACACCCTGCATGACCATGCATCCGCGGCTGCATAATCGGGCGGAAAACCACCACAAAACGGACACGCCGCGAGCGGGGCGTAGAGCACTCTCGGCCGAGCTCCGCATTTCTGCTGGTCAGCGCATCGCCCGCGCCACAAGTTACCCGCTGGTAATCGGACAGAATCGATGCACTGTAGCGTTACCCGTCAGTAGCCTCGACGGTTGGGGCGTCCGGCTCTGCTGGTACCTCGTCAGCAGGAACCTCGGCAGGATCATCGATGGGCCGGGCCATCCACAGCATCAGACCCAACACCACCGGCCTGAAGAGGATCTCTCCCCAGTTGGCACCCGCGGCCCACTCCACCAGAAACCCGAGACCGATCATCGTCCAGGCCGTGATGATGGGCTTGCGGGCCCGGTAGCCCTCACGCCAGGCATCTCGGGTCTGGAGCACCATCGCTACTGGGGCGAGCGCCAGTATCAGCACGCCCAGATAGGCGAAGAACTCTGGCGTGTTGTGTCCCAGGGTGGTCTTGAACCACGCCAGCGTGGCGGAGAAGGTGAGTCCCAGCAGCGAGGCGAACCCCAGCACCATCAGCAGGGACTGGATGGCCAGGAGCAGCCGCCGTTCCCGTCGTTCCCGCCTCGACTTGGCCGGCTCGGTCATCGCGTCTCCTTGCCTTCGGCGATCAGCCCTGACGCTACGCGCCCGCCGCGCGGGCGCGTAAGCCGGTCTTGCTGGACGCTCGGGCGACCTGGACCCTGTGCCGAATGTGTCCGTGATGGGTGGGGGATGACCCCCAGGGCGGCCGACTGCGCCAGCTTGCTGGTCAGATCAAGGATCGACTGCTGGAAGCCGGAGCCACCATGGCTGCAACGGTAGGTATCCAGATGGCCGAGCAGGCGATCGACACCCTGACGCAGTAGCCCTCATCACAGGGTGGATCGCGTGGCCTGCTCGGCGTCGACCACGGCTGCAGCACATGGCGGGCGTTGAGGGTGTCGCCAGGCGCCAATGGCCTGGCCCGTCTACGGCGTGGTGGTCGGGGTGGCGGTTGCGGCCGACTTCGTGGGCGATGACGTGGGGGCGGCTGTCGTGGAGGCCTGCGGCGAGTCTCCGGGGTGGGGCAGGTCGGCCGGGACGGGTTTGGGCTTGCCGCTGAGGCAGGAGTCCACGAAGAACTCTTTCACCTGGGCGTGCCATGCCTCTCGCCCATCGATGGTCTCGACATGCGGCGCCTCGTCGACGACGCCGCTGCCGTCGTAGGCGCGTTCACACCTGGCCTTGTCGATGCGCGCTTCCTGGGAGTACAGCAGCTTGTGGGTGTCCACACCGCGCTGGGCGGTCGTGCGCAGGTACGTCATGCGCGTGTCGTAGGAGGCGGTGCAGCCGGTCGCCGCGAGGGGGAAGGCGAGGGCGAGGGCAGTCATGGTGGACCCAACCCAGGGCCGGGGGAAGCTCATGGGACCTCATTGTGACGTTCCACACCGACACAACGGCGCCGCTTCTCCACCCGACCACCCACCCGACCGCTCATCGGACCACCCACCAGGCTGCCGCAGCCTGAAGGCATGACGACACGACGCCGGCGCCCGGCGGGCGCCCTTTCGGTGACGGCCTTGACCGTGACCGCCGCTGTACCCGCCGGGGCGGCGCTGGGCCTGCATCCGGCCGCTGCTGGTGGACTGCTGCTCGTGGAGGTCGGTGTGGTGGCCGTGGTCGTGGTGACGGTGATTTCATCGGTCAGTAGAGACATCGTTTGTTGGTGAGTTTGGACAGCGGTTGGCGATCAACAGGCG
>NZ_BAAAZP010000170.1:0-58322 GCF_039536965.1 Nonomuraea antimicrobica
TGGCCACCAGCGGTGACCTCAACCCGGCCACCTGCGGCTACTTTTGCACGGCCACGGACAGCCTCTGGCTCCGGGATGATCGCCGAGCCAGGGACAGGCGCCGTAGGTGGTTGAGGTGGAAGCCTGATCATCCCGCCCGCCTTCGACCCGGGACAAGCCGAGCAGACATGAACCACGGCGTCAAGGTGGTTCGTCCGGCGGGGTGCTCCACCTTGACCCCGTGGCCCATGTCCGCTTCCCCTTCGGGCGGGACGACGGCGGACGGGATGATCAGGTGAGACGCGCGTGCGTCCGCACGGGGATATGGCCGGGTATGTTGCCGCAGCAGACGGAGAACCCGCTGTGGCGAGGGCACTCGACCTCTTCGGACGTTGGGGCAGAAGTAGATGTCCGGGCAGCCACAGTCGTAGAAGTGCGGCAGCGGGTCGGGGAGTTGCGGCGCGATCACGTGCTCCAGGATGCATGGTCGGGAGGCCGTCGTCTGCACTTGGCCCTGACTCGTCGTCGAGTTTCAGTCGAGCAGTTGACGGCTGTCGACCGGCCAGTTCTTGATCCGGGACAATCTCCCTGTGCGTCTCTTATTGCGGTCGGCCTTGGCGGGGTCCACGGTGGCGGTCTTACTGCTGCTTCTCCTTGCCTGGCCGGCCAACGACTCGGATTCTCAGCTCAAGTTGGCAATGGCGTTCGCGCTGGCGCCCTTCCCGCTCAGCATGTTGGCTGCGTGGGTGGGCCGCCTGCCCTACTGGCCGGCCGTTGGTCTGGTGGCCCCCTTCGTCATGCTGGCGGTCGTCGTACTCCAGCCGCAGTATGGCTCCTGGGTGTCCAACGAGACCCTTGCGTTCGGCATGCTGATCGGGATCCCCGTGGTGGTCGGCTTCATGCTCACGGCCCTGCTCTGTGCCCTGCTCGCCGGAAAGACCGCACGCCCAGCAGAAGAAGATACGGCGTAGGGCGCAGGTGGAAGCCTGGTCACCGTGTTCAGTCTTCCGGCTGTTCCGGTCCCAGCGGTGGCCGTGCAATATGCGTGCAATGATCATGAGCCTCATGGCCGCGGCGCAAGGCCCTGTTGCAGGTAGAAGGCCGTTCCTCCGCTGGAACGGTCACGTGCTGTAAAACTGTCGGCTCAGCCTACGCAAGTTCGAACCTTGTAGCTGCCATCAGCAGTAACAGCAGGTCAGAGGCCTTTCGGGACCTCTTCTGCGTTTCAGGGGCGTGCAACCGGATGCCGCCGTGAGTGGGCCGTTTGTCGCTTATCCCGGAATATACCCGGAATGAATCATGGAGCGTTTCCATGGTTGACGCCCGCGATCCGGAACGGCCACGGCTAATACGCGGCGGCACAGAGTGGGGTGCGTGTTGATCGATGCCGACTACCCTAGGGATCAATTTCGCCACGATCTGGCGGACTGTTGTTGACCTCATCGGCAGATGTGTCGGAAGCTCGGCGAATCGTATCAATATCGAGATCCGGATACAATTGAGTCGGTCCGCTGCGCGACCCGCGAGTTACACTCTCGATGGGGCCAATAATTTCATCAAGTCGAGCATCATAAACCCAATTTATATTTCCCTCGCGGGAGAGATTACCGCTTACGCTGATGGCAAGATCATTATCATGGGCGTGAACGGCCCGATGATAATCTTCGGCCGACTCCATGCGTACTCGCAGTTTTTTGTATTCCCCAGGCTTAAGAGCCTCGATGCCTACCACACCGGCTCCGCCCACATGCTTCTTAGTTAGCAGGTGGACTCTTCCTACCACGGTGACCCGTCGAGCAGGAGGAGGAGCCACTAGCCGAGTTGCCGCCTTATATAGGATCTCTGTATCAGAGCTTCGCAGCTCAAATCGTTGAGTTGCTGGGAGGTTTGGGTCCGGCGATAGGGGATCCCATTCGATCGAGATGTCGGCCTCTTCGGCGCTATCAGAAATTCGCGCCAGAGCCACCGTCATTTCGTATGATACGCCTCGCTCAACTCCTACATCAAAGCCTGAGTAAGAAGCAGTTGACCGGTAGTGTGTAATGGCTTCGACAGTAGCTTCGAGAGAGTTTACGACGGCGATATTGAGCTTACGACTCTGAACTACATCTATACCTTCGAAGCCTAACGTGTTAGAAGAGCTGGCGCGAATTGGTACTCGCTCGGCGACGGGGGCGAAGGCGGTGACCACGTAACTTCCAGGAGATGTCTGTCCCATAAGCACACTGTCAAGGTATCTCTTCGCGAATGAGCCAAGCTTATTGCCGTAGTAGCTCATTCTCTCCATATAGGACTTGGCGCCAGCTAGCAGGGACAAGCGGGCCGCTTCAATGAGATTTTCTCCGCCGGTCCATGAAATTAGCCCTGAAGGAAGGCGTGTCTCTTTTCGAAACTGGAACTGGTCGACTGCATCGACCATTAGGCGAGGTGCGATAAGGCGATCCCACTGCTCGCGATACGGTGATGATCTTATCTCAACTATCGCAGCTGTAATAAGATCTGTGAAGTCTGGCGCTTCAACGTCGAGGGGCACGAGGATGGATGAGCTTCTGTCATCCTCCTCACCCGGAGGGATGAAGCGATTATAGGAGCCCCGCCGGCCACCCACCAAGCGCCAGCCCACATCTTCCAGTAGCACAGTTAGCCGGATTGGGTCAACTGGCCCCTGAACTGAAGAGTCGCCAGAGTTATTCACTATAACGCCTCCCCGCGATCAAGCCTATCCATGATCTGCTTCAGCGCTCGAACGTCGAATATATTTCCCGTAGGTATGCGAACCGATGGCGCTTGTACGCCCGGCTTTATATTTGCACCTTCCAGGCTTACCCAGTAACAGGAGTGTGAAATTAGCAAATTCTCGTGTGTTGCAAGAGTCCAGTTGGCTTGGACGGTGGGCATTGCCATAACTATCAGTATTGCCTTCGGGTTGCTTCTGCGCTTAACTAGATGCTCCATGTACTGGCGCTTTTTGAACTGATAGCTGAAAAAATTCTTAGTCGTGTCCGGCTTGATAGTCATCGTGCTTTTGAGCTGCGCATAGACGCTTACCTCCTCCTCTGATGTGGATTCGGGAGGACGAATGAGCTGGATATCTATGCCGAAAACGTCGCGTCGTTTGAACTCCACGGTGCAGCCTGCTGCTGATGCTACCCCCATGACGTACGCTTCCTGCAGTTGTTCCATGCATGTCGTGAAGTGCTTAGACCTTGTGTCTTGAGCCGAACCGTAAGCGTCAATGAACGCGTCCGACACTCCGACCTCCTACTATCCGCACTCACGACCACCACGAGTGTAGACAATATGCCGATATCGGAAAAGATGGAGACTGCGATAGTTATGTCTTTGTGTGTGCAGGCTTGATCGAACATTTCGGTCGCGCAAATCCATATATTCATCCCAGCCTATTTGTATTGTAACTCTAGGTACAGAAGCTTCAACTCGTAGACGCCTTCAAGTGTGGGACACCTGCCTTCGCCCTACGGGGGAACCCGTTCGGGCATCGCCGTACTGGACGATTGTGATCCGAGCTGACAATGCGGTTTGCTCGCAAAGCGCGCCGTACGAGGCCGGCTCGTGACTTGAGAGGGCCGAGGCGCATCTCCCCGCCGTCGAGTTCGAGGAACTGTTGCCGGACGTCCACCGTGTGGCGTTCAAGGGCGGCGCTCCGCGCCGCCGCGCGGCCCTGCGCTCGGCCGCACGCTGCACGTGCGGCCTGGGGGTCGTTCTCGCGCGCGCCCGTGCTGAGACCGCACGGCCACGAAGCACGACGCAGCCATCGCTACCTGATCCAGACCGTCCCGCCACTACCGGCCAACCTGCTGACCTGACTTTCGACAGGGGTACGAGCTGACGATCGACGGATGATCCATCCGACCCATCCGCGACAGGCTCGCTCCCATGAACATGCACTTCCCCGGACGGTGGATCGGTGGCGTGACGCTCATTCTGGGGCCGGTCGTCCTGTGCGCCGGATACCTGCTGCGCTACCTGAGCTCGACCACCGCCCTCACCCCTCAGCAGCAGGCGTGGGCCGAGACGAAGCCGTTCGCCGCCTACGGCCAGCTCCTCGCCTACACATCAGCACCCGCCCTGCTCACGCTCTCCTACGCGGTCTTCGCGCTGGGGGCGGTACTGATCTTCCCTGCCTTCATCGCACTGGCACAGCGAGTGGGGAGCGGCCTTGCGTTTTGGGGTGCCACGCTGCTGGTCGCCGGGCTCTTTGCCCGCCTGTACTTCACCGGTGCGGACCAGACCGCCTTCCAGCTCACCGAGGTCCTCGGACTGGACCAGGCGACGAACGCCATCATGAAGGAGTACGTCGACATCTCCTATGGGCCATGGCGGGTACCGGTTTGGGCCTCGGTCGGCCAGTACGCGGGCTCGCTCCTACTGGCCATCGCAGCCTGGCGCTCCGGCATATTCGGCACCGCCCGGGCCTTGATGCTGCTGCTGGCGGGAGGCACCTGGATGGGCGTGCTGAAGGCTGCCTCGATCCCCGATGTGCTGGTCACCGTCCTACTGTGTGTGGCGCTGGTCCCGCTGGGCACGCAGGTGCTGCGTGAGCGGCTATCGGCCCCAACCGGCCGGTCGAAGGTGCTGAGCTGGTGAGCGGAACCGGTCTGCGGCGACGCCCGGGAACATGCCGCAGTCACGCCCGGCCACGGTGACAACCAATCATGCCTCCGGCCGGGGCCTCTGACTCCGGGATGATCCCTGCTCGGTGGCCAAGGTCGGTCTGTGGCTAAGGTGGAAGCCTGATCATCCCGCCGGCCATCGACGCGGGACAAGCCGAGCAGACTAGGGCCACGGGGCCAAGGTCGCTCGTCCGGTGGGGCGCTCCACCTTGCCCCATGGCCCTGGCCCGCTTCCCCTTCGGG
Source organism: Nonomuraea antimicrobica (assembly GCF_039536965.1). NCBI lineage: Bacteria > Bacillati > Actinomycetota > Actinomycetes > Streptosporangiales > Streptosporangiaceae > Nonomuraea > Nonomuraea antimicrobica. The sequence continues at coordinate 4,857 of NZ_BAAAZP010000170.1, forward strand.
CGGGACGACGGCAGACGGGATGATCAGGCGGGCAGGGTGCGCGCGGCGCACGGGAAAACACCAGGTCGCGGGCTGATCGCCGTGCCATTAGCGTGCCATTGAGGGTGGTCAACAGGGGTCAGTCACGGTCACTGGCGGACTGCCTGTCGTCCAGGTCGAGGCGGTCGTCCTCGAAGATCAGACCGACTTGCAAGCAGGAAGTCAGGAGTTCGAATCTCCTAGGCTCCACTACAGGTCAAAGGCCACTCCCCCTGATCGGGAAGTGGCCTTTTCGATCTTGCACAGCTGCAGAGTACAGCCACGCGTGCAACCGTAGCCAGACTTAGCGCACTCACACCTTCAAAACTGGGAGCCCACTCCCGGGCTCCTGGAGCATATGGGCCGGGGCAGTTGCAGGCTGGGCATCTGTGGATGCCGCGGGTGCTGCCCGCCGTTCCGCGCCGCTGCGGGTGGTGGGTTGCGCCCTCCTCCACGGTAGGGTCCTGATCTTCGCGTCGTCCTTCGGAGGAGTCATGTCCCGTCTCAAGCTTCCCCAGCCGGCGCCCGGTGATGTGCTATTGGTCTGCACGTGCTACGAGGACGGCAAAGCCTTGTGGGGCGAACTGCTCGACGAGATGGGAGGCCATCAAGAAGGCGACGTGCTCGTCCTCGGGGGCAGCGGGGCGCGGCTGCGCCTGGTCGAGAACCCCGGATGGGATTACCTGCACGGCGGTAACGTCCCGGCGCTCATCCTGGACGGCGGCTCCGTGCCGCCGGTCGTCGTCTTGGCGGACATCCCCGTGGTGTACGGCGGGGATGGGCCACTGCTGGTGGACTTGGCGGCGATACCCGGGCGCGGCGTCCGGGTTCCGCCGGCCCGGCTCGGCGAGATCCTGGCCGCCCTGCTGGGCGGCGCGCTCGCCTTCGACGACCTGGTGCGCAACATGGACACCTGCGGCATGTACCTGGGGGACGGCGGCCGGCCGGCCTTCCCCGTGCCGACGGCGCCACCGTACCGGTCCTTCCCCGCACTGCCCTCCACCGCCACGGCCCTGCTGGTCCGCATCTCCTTCGACGACGAGCAGGGCTGGCGCGCTCTGCTGGACGAGCTGGGCGGGGCCGACGGGGACGGGCGGCTCGGCGCGGACCTGAACCCGGACGAGATCGACGTGGATCACTACCCGCTGGAGGCGCTGGTCGTCGACGACCGGGCCTTTGAGGGGCTCCAGCCGGGCCAGGTCCCGGCGCTGGTGCCGCCCGAGGAGCACACCACGTTGGTCGCGCTCGCCGACGATCGGACCTTCGCCGAGCCCGGCCGACCGCTGATCGTTGTCGACCTGTACGACACCCCAGGACAACCCGCCCTCCTTCCATGCCGCATGGTCGGGTCGCTCGCGTGCAACCTGGAGATCGCCAACATGGACTTCCACGAGTTCGTCGCCGAGGAGGGTGTGGAGCCATGGTGGGAGGGCTCCTGAACTTCATCGCTGCGGCGGCCTGGGGGCCGGTCCCGGCCGGCGGCGGGACACCGGGCCGGGCACCGCACGCTGGCCTCGCCGACCGGGGTTGCCACGCCGCCGCACAGGTGCAGCAGCCCTACGATCGCCACGGCATGGCCGGTCGCCGTAGATTCTTGGGGCCATCGACGATCCGTGCTTCGTTCCTCAGGACGGCTCACCGAGCAGTGTGGTTGCGGCCTGCTTCCGAGCTGGGGGAGGGAGCTGAGCTGGCCTCACTCTCCCTGCCTGAGCAACGGCGATCGTGACGCTCAAGTCGGCCATCCCGCCTGTTCCCGATCCGATGGCCGCGATGCCGGCGACGTGGTGATCTGGGACATGCATGATCTCGACACGGGCGGCTTCACCGTGAAGTCGGCGACTGTCGAGGTCGATTCCCTTGTCAAGGGACGAGTGCTCTGTCATCACACCTTTGGCATCGGCGTAGAGGTGGACGATCCGATCCACACGTATGCCCACGCCGGGCGTGCTCTCGTCCGGGATCGCGCCGCCGACACCTTCGCCGATCATCCACGGATCGGTGTACGGATCTCCGGTGTGGTTCTCGGCTACAGCCCTGAGGGGATGCTGTTTTGATCAGCATTCGGCTGAGTGACGTCGTGGCTTGGGTGATCCGGCAGGCGCGTGCCGAAGCTGATTGTCCGCGCGGAATATGTACAGAATGATCTTTGCGGCAAGGACTACCTTCCAGACTGTCTATCCGTGGCCAGCCGCCGAGGTGACTGGGGGAGATCGATGGTCCAGGGCGTCGTTTCTCAGCCCAGTCCACTGGACGCCCTGGCTGGCCCATCACGTGCTCGATGAGATGGTGAGTAAGGGGAACGCGGTCTTGTGGAACGGGCACTTGATCAGTCGTTGTCATCTCGATCAGAGAGCATCCGGAAGCGTCGTGGGTTTCCCATTGCCTTGATGGTTGTTTCCAGCTCGGCTTTCCTTGCTGCTAGGTCCGGACCTGCGGGGTTAGTGAGCCGGTAGCCATACAGACGGACATCGTCGGGGTCGATGTCACCAGGTTCCGGCCTACCCTCCAGGACGAAGCCGAACAGGGCCCGAAGTGCTTCTTCTCCTAGGTCAAGAGGATGGAACGGCAGCGCGTACGGTTCTTGGTCGTCCCAGTGGGGGTCCGGGGGAACAGGACGGTGCCCGGCCCAGTAAGGGGCTTCGAAGGGGAACGGCTGCCCGATGTTCTCCATGATCCCGTTGTCCGGTGAAAGACTGAGTGAGCGGATCAGGTGACCGTCTTCCCAAACGGCGAAGGCGAGCCAGTCCACCACACTGTGCATCGCGTGCAGGATCAGCTTCCGTCCGGCGCTTGCTCTGATCAGATGATCGGGAAGCTGGGAGGGATAGTCGATCATAAGGCGCCGGTCGCAGATGATGTCCACGCCTGGATGGCTCGCCCCATAGGTGATTCCATCAGGTGGATAGGTTCCATCGCCAAGCGAACTGTCGTCGGCCGGCTCTACGTGCCAGCCGGGATGGAGGCAACGGACCATCGTGGTCGTCTCTTCAGCGCTTGGCTCGGAGGCGTGGCGTAGCGCGTCGACGATCTCACCGTCGGCGTAGCCAAGCAGTCCGGTCTTTGCTCCCACGGCTTCCCCCGTCTCCAGTCGCCTGGCACGACAACAGGCCAACCCTAGCGAGCAGGCGCATCAGCGACAGGCGCCGGAATGCCGGTCGAGGCCCCATGCTTTGCTGACGCTGGCGTCCAACTCCAGTTCACGAGCTAACGTGATCATCGTGCCACTAGCGTGCCATTAAGGACGGTCAACAGCGGTCACTCACGGTCACTCGCGGACAGGACCGTCCTCCGCGCAGGTCGAGGCCGTTGCGCTTGAAGATCGGACCGTTTTGCGAGCAGGAAGTCAGGAGTTCGAAGCTCCTAGGCTCCACACATACAAAAGCCCAAGTCAGTGACCTGGGCTTTCGATCTTCCAAGGAGGTATTCGGGGCCTCGTGCCCGTTGCGTGCCCGATGGCTTGTCAAGCGCGCCGCAGGCGAGACCGTCGTGCTTCTGGGCGACCTCGCGCTGACGTTCGTCGGTGGAGTGCTGGTAGATGAGCACGGCGCGCGTGCTGGCGTGTCCCATCCTTGCCATGAGGTCCCCGATGGACGTGTCAGCGTTGGCCGCCAGCGTATTGCCGGTGTGTGTCTGCGCTGAGCAGAAGACCAATGAGCGACTCGACCGGTGGCTGGTCGAAGGCTACTGGTACATAGCCGATTCTGTCCCCAGCCATACCAGCCATCCGAACTTCCCCGGTCCCGAACCACCCCAGCACTACGAGGCCGCCATCGAACGACTCCATGACCTTCAGAACTGGTTCGTCACCGGCCGGTCCCCTTATCTCGCCACCTGCACATGGCCCGATCTCTAGAGCGTGTCTTCAAATGATTACGGCCAGAGCAGGAGTGACAGCGCAGTGGGCGCGGTCTTGTCGCAGTGAGTGGCCAGCCTTGGGACTGCTTGAGCCGGTTGAAGGAGCTCGGCCATGCTGGGTCGTTCGCAGAGGTCAGGGTCGAAGCGGAAATGGGATGCGTCGGAGCCAGTGAGGGCCGTCCCAAGGCTTCCTCGTATCGGGCGATTCATGGGCGATCATTTTCCGCAGGCCTGAAGCGTTCGAGATCAAGATGTGTGCGGCGCGGATCGGATTGTCAGTGGGGTGGGCCATACTCCGCCAAGGCGGGACGATCATCAACAAGGGCGAAGGCGTTGACATGGCACAGTTGCTGCGGAGGCTCGACGACGAGGTCTATATCCAGTACAACACGTTTGGGCTGGACGGCACCGACCTGCCGGCGTGGAGCTCACCCACCGACGAGATCTACCACTTCGTCGCGGGCATGCGGCTGGAGTCCTGGGACGCCGAGCCGGGGCCCGCGGATGCCTCGTGGACGCCGGTCAGTTCGACGACGTTCGTCGCGGAGAGTGGCGTGGTCACGATCGTCGCGATGATGGACGGCAGGGGGCATGACTTCCTGATCGGGCCGCCGCGTTTCGAGTACGGCGTGCACATGTACCTGCGTGAGTCCGAGCCGGGCGACGGGCATGCCACGGGTGAGTGCGACGAGACATGGCTGCTGAGGTTCTGGCCGATCCGGGATGTCTTCGACCCGATCACGCATGCGGCGCCGTTCTCCTACATTGCGCGCGGAGTGCTGTACTACTCGATCGACCTTGAGCCCGAGCAGCTCGTGCAACCGCCGGCGCGGCGGGAGGTGCCGGTGCCGGTCTCGGCGGTGGCGGACTGGGCGTCGCTGCGCGTGGACCCGGACCTGGACACCTTCGACGGCTGGCTGCGTAGGTTGCGCCGCAAGGCCGAGGGCAGGGGCGTCACCGTTCACGAGTTGCTGCGCGAGGGCGGGGTCGACATCGAGGACGGCGCGGACCTCACCCCGGCCTCCTGCACCCCGCCGCGGGCGCGTGCGGGGCGGTTCAAGGATCCGCTGATCGACCGCTACTACGCCGAGCAGGCGTGGCGGGGCTCGTTCTCCGGGCAAAACCTAGGCGGGGATCTGCTGCGCGAGTACGCCGACGGCGAGCGCATCGCCAAGGAGTTGTGCCGCAGCGGCACCCGGACGTTCTCTGTGCCCGTCGAAGGCCGTGGCGCCCTGTATGTACCACTGGGTGTCAGCCGCCGCGTGTGGCGGTGGGAGGACGACATGCTCGGCGGCGAGGTCATGGACGACGGGCTGACAGTGGATCGGCAGGTTCTGGCCAGGAACCCGTGGACCAGGCAGATCCTCGTCTCCGGCATCGTAACGGTCCTACGCCGCGATCACGGCAGGCACGGCTGTGGCGACACCGTCTGGTACGTGGTGCGCGACGCCGAGCCGCACGAGGCGGCCAGGGTCTTGTGCGCGGAGGCCACCTGGGAGGAGGACCCGGATCAGCGCCGGGCCTTGGACGAGGTGGCCAGGGAGAAGCTGATCGACCTGCGGGCCACCTACAGGAGCCGGGAGGGGTGAGGACTGGGCCCCGTCGCGCGGCGCGGGCGCGCTGCCGGGCCGAGGTGGCTGAGCGACTGATGGGTGACAAGAAGCCTCCGGCGGGGGCACTCCGGCTCCGGGTGATCGCTGTGCTGAGAGCAGAGCCGTAGGTGGCTGAGGCGGAAGCTGATCATCCGAGGCGCATCGCTCTGCCGTCGAGTTCGAGGAGCTGTTCGCGGACGTCCACGGTGCGGCGTTCCAGGTCGATGCTGGAGCGTCGCAGCGCGATCGCCTCTCCCCATCTCAGGCTCGCGAACGTGGTCAGCAGGATCAGTGCCTTGAACCGTCTGTCTGCCATCCGGTCGGCCAGTTCGAAGACCTGCGCCACGGTGAGCACCGGCCGTTCCGGGGTGTGTTTCGTTGCCCGCGCCCTTGATGCGGCATGGATTTCGACTGATCAGCTTGTCCTCGTCGACCGCCGTCATCAGCACCGCGCGTAGGAGTCGGTACACCTTGGCGGCGATTGAGGCGCACGGTCAAGCGGCGGCGCGGAGTGCCGCCCGAGCGCGGCCACCCGCTGCGGGTGCGGCCTGGGGGACGTTCTCGCGTGCGCCCGCGCTCGGACCGCGCACACCTATACCTTCCGCACCATGACGCCCGCCGCACGGACGAAGTCCTCCACCGCCACGCGAACTTCCGGAGTCAGAGCCTTCACAGCATCCGCGGTCTCGGCCTCGTTCATGCTCTTGACCAACTCCATGGCGTGGTTCGCGAGTCGTCTGATCTCGACATCCTCTGTGACCAGCTCTACCTGATACAGAGCCGTCCACCCCGCTGCACGTGCGCGCAGGACGTCATCCACCGCCGTGCGGTAGGCCTCGCCGTTCCTGTCGTCTTCGGCCCGCTTACCCCAGGCCCGTCGTTGAGCACTGCGGAAGTCCAGAATCGTACGCGCGAAGTCGCTGTAGATCTTGATCTGCTCACCTCGAAGCCGCTCCGCTCGAGCGAACCTTTCCGACCTGTCGATGGAACGACGCTGGAGCAGGAATGTCATCAGAGATCCTAGGAGGGTCCCCGTGACCGCGATGATGGATGTGACGATCGCCGACATTCCCCGAGTTGACCATGAGATGCATTCGCGTGTGAAGTGCAGCCAGATGCTCTTGCCTCCGGCGGGGGGCCTTGTCGTTGTGCTCGCGGCGGGCGTGGACGGTGCCGAAGGATGGCGTGGTCAGGGTGACGAACGAACAGGTTCGGTAGCCTGGCTGATCGCCGTGCGGGAAAGCGTCCGAGGTGTCGGAGAGGTCGGCGCCGGGATAGTCGTCGCGGCCTTCTGGCGGTGGACGGCCAGCCCCGCGGCGATCACCCAGAAGGGCACCATGCTCGACACCTCGACATATGGGGGACCGAATTCGGCTACCCTCAGCGCCTTCTACGGAAGGACCAGAAAACGGCTGGACTCGAGCGCTGCGACCAGCGCCAGGGGAAGCGCCAGCCGTATCCATCCACGGATGATCGCCACTATCAGCACGATCGCGCCGAGGGTCCAGAACGGTCGGAGAGCCGCACTAGCTGGACCGTCGTGGCGAACGTGGTCGTCGCGACGGCGAGCACGCCCAACTGCAGCCCGTCCCTCCACCAGGGCATTCCCGTGGGTGCGGCGCCGATCAGTGACCTCATCAACGGGACCGCGGAGTCGGGCTTGCCAGCGAAGAGCCTGCCCCAGCCGATCAGGCCACTGACCAGGGGACGAAGCCTGGAGTCGGCCGACAGCTCCAGCCTCTCCAGACAGTTCAAGCTCCGAATCACCTCCAGGGCGAGTGCGGCGTCGGCCGCCGGTGAGGTGGCCTCGTACTCCACCTGCGCACGGATGAAGGTCGCCTCGGCCGCCAAGCGGGGCTCGTTCGTCGAGGAGACGGCTTCGGTGGCGAGACGGTTGGCCCACATGGGGCGTCCGGCGTCGTACGCTGCCCGCGCCGCGTTGACGATACGACGAGCCTTGCCCTCCTTGTCGGTGCTCAGGCGGGCCGCGTGCTCGTACGCGGCGGCGACCGCCATGGTGCCGCCCCGGTCCTGGGCCCGCCGCGCGACTTGTTCGAGCTCTCCGGCGATCTTCTCGTCGGGCCCGGTGACCGCCGCCGCCCGGTGCCACGTCCGGCGATCAGCGTGTCGCTGACCGGTCAGTATGGCGGCGGATGCCGGAACCTCACCTCGTCCCCTGAGACCGAGATGAACCGCGCCTGCTCAGCAGGTCCCAGATCGCTCGCGTCCGCACCGGCCCGGGCGGCGGCGCGGAGGATCACGTTGAGACCGGCGTTCTCGGCGGCCGCCGCCACCGCCATGAGCAGGCGGGTGGCCGGGGGCAGCGCGGCGAGTTGGGGGCGGAAGACGTCCTGGACCCGGCCGGCGACCCGCAGTGGGCCGGCCTGGTCACCGGGAACCGGACGCCCGGACCTGATCTCCGAGCCGAGTTCGATGATGGCCAGCGGGTTGCCGTCGGCCTCGGCCAGCACCCGCTTCTGAACGGGCGTCGTCAGGCCGGGTGTCCGTACGTTCAGGAGCTGGTTTGCGGCGGCAGGGCTCAAGGCGGCGAGCCGGACGCCCTCGAGCCCCGGCACGGGGGAGCGGTCACCTTCGTCGCGGAAGGCGAAAAGCATGGTGATGGGATCGTCGCTGAGTCGCCGCGCGGCGAACAGCAGGGCATCCGATGAGGCTTGATCGAGCCACTGGGCGTCGTCGACCACGTAGAGCACGGGACGTTCACCGGCGATGTCGGCAAGGAGGGTCAAGGACGCCGCACCGATGAGAAAACGGTCCCGCATGCCGGTGTCGGCGAGGCCGAAGGCCCCGCGCAGTGCCGTCGCCTGCGGGCCTGGCAGCGCCACGACGCGGTCGGGGTAGCGGTGGAGGAGCAGATGGAGAGCACCGAACGGGACTTCGGCCTCGGACTCGATCCCGACCGCGGAGATCACGGCCATGTCGTGTGCCGTCGTGACGGCGTACTTGAGGAGGCGGATTTGCCGATGCCGGCCTCACCGTGGATCGCCAGCGCGCCGCTGCGCCCGAGCCGGGCATCGGAGAGGAGCCGAGCGATCCGCTCCTGCTCAGACTCGCGCCCCACCAGCATGGGCAAACGGTAGCAAAGTGCCGACCTGGAAACCGGGGTGTGCTGGTTGGCGCGTGCTGATCGCGGCTCTCTTTTTGCGGCTTTGTAGGAGCAGCTCAGGCCCACTTGGCGTGATTTATGCCTTTCGGTTACGTGACCTACAGTATGGGGGTGATCCAGCACGAAGCTGACCCAGCGGCCGATGCTGCTCCTTTTCTTGCTGAGCGTGTGTGTGGCGGGTGCGGAGAACGGTACCGCGTCGCCTCGCGCGGGGAAGGAGGGCCGTTTCACTTCCGGGCGATGGCTATGGAAGCCGGGCCGGGATCCAGCGTACGGATTATCGGTCACTGGCGTTCGGGGGGCTGGAATCCCGGAGAAACGCTCGAACTTCGGCGTCGGGATGGCTTCAGACTCCCTATCATGAGGGCTCAGTTGGAGCCGGCCGCCGGCGCTGCGAGCGAACTACGAGGACAGCGCACCCTTCTGGTGCCGTCACACCGGTCGCTTCAAGTCGGCGGCTGCGTCTGGGCGATACCTTCTCAGGAGTAGTTAGCTCTGCCTGCGACGCGCACTGTGGAGAGGCGGCTCTCAGGAGACGTGCAACATACAACCAGCGCAAACGGCACGTCGTTGGCTTGTGATTCATTGCTTTGTGCTCAAGGTGTGCGGCGAGGGAATAACGCCGAGAGCATGAAGTACGAGCCTATCAGGGTGCATCCGACCGCCAGAAGGTTCAGCGCCAGAGACAGCGTGCGTGACCAGCCCATCGCCATGTTGGACAGTGCCAGGAAAACGCAGAAAAGACCTATGAATAGCTGGCCCGAACCGAAGCGGCGAGGCGCATTTATTGCGCTCTTGCCGAGCATCGGACGGGGAATTTTATTGGTGACCATCAGGTATATTCCGAAGGCGACTGGAAAACATCCGACACCCAGAACGACTGGCCACATCACGGTGAAGTCCACTAAGTCAGCTCCTCGGTTTCGCAGGACGTTCGATCGAGGAACATCTTGTCGAACCGCCTGAGGCGGATCAAGTGGCGGGCGGTCATCATCGCGTCGAATGTCGCGATGCTTCTCACGTCACGTCAGCCTAGCGGATCACACCTTCACTTCCATCATGAGTCGGGGAGCAGGAGTCGCAGAAGTACGCCAACCGCGCTCATGCCCGGACGTGCAAGCCGAGTGAACGCGCTATCGGCCGGCGCAATGGGTCCTCGGCAAACTGCGGTGCTGCACCTCCCCGGCATGCTGTATCGCCGAAGCCATCCATGTCTGCTATGTCGCGATGGCGGGCTACGCCGAAGTGGGTCACTCGATCGCCCTGATTCCGTGAGAAGGCAGGGTTACGTTTGCTCTCGTAATTTCCCTCACGTGGGGCGACCGATACCCCGGCCAAGGTCCTTCTTCGCCATCCTTTGCCCCTGGCCCCTTGCTCTCCGGATTGGCGAGGCAGGTGGGAAGATTATGCAGGTGGGGGAGTGTCGAAGGCGGAGTGGGCGAGGCGGTCTTGAGTGAGTCGCCGATGGTGAGCGGGAATTTGGTGGGCGTTCATTGCCCGTTGCAACAGGTCAGAGTCGAACCCGTGCGTACCCAGGTAGTCGAGGAGAGGGTCGTATCGGTCGGGCCGGTCTCGCAGGAGTTCCGTGACCAACCGGAGTTCCAGCCGAACCACCGGCACCTGGTGCGAGCCGCACGTGATCAGGACGTAATGCTGCCACGGGCCGCTGCCCGCACATTCCATTCCGTCTGAATCGACTTGCCGCTCGACGGTGCTGAGCTCCACTTCGATGCCATTCACCTCGAACCTGGTGAAGTACTGCGACGATTCGGGGAACCATGAGGCGGCATATAGGCAGCGGAACGATGAGAGTGCTGCGGCAAACGTGTTCACGTCCTCCCGGCTGGCGAGCAGGATGTCGATGTCCCCGGCAGGGATCGGGACGCCTTGCAGGAGTGCGGCGCTTGTGCCGCACACGCGGTACGCCGTGTCGGTCTTCGCGGCTTCGAGCGCATCGAGCGTGATGTTCAATGCCGTAGTTACATCCGTCAGGTTCAATGATCTTGCGCCGTGGTCCATGGGGATGAACGTAACAATCATGCGAGTGCCCGCGTCAGGCGGCCGGTCCGGGTATCTCTCCTTCTTGTCCTGGTCGGGGTTGATCCCGGGGCGGCCGGAGTGGCGCGCATCGGCAGGTAGATCAGAGAGCGTGGCGATCGGGCCGCGAGCAGCCACAATGCGCCGATCCGTCGGCCATCCGCTCGGTCCACGTCCGGCCTTGTACGGGGTGATGGGCAGACCTTTGGTGAAGGGACATCCGGGCTGAACTTCCGGGCGGGCGCTTGGCGGAGGTGGGGAACGGATCGCGACCATGCTCACCGGCGCCGCTCGTCGCCCTGTGATCCCCGTTACGGCTTTGCTCACGTTTCAAGCCTGCCGCGTGGCGGCGGGGCGAGTGGTGATGATTCACGGCTGACGGCGGTTCGTTGCAACGGGTCGTCAGGTGTTCGGCTCTCGTGAGAGGGAGTCGACGAATGCCTCGGCCTCCGCCTGGCTCATCTCCTCGGTGCTTCGCGTGAGGAAGACGGCCTGCTTCCGGTTGCCTGCTTCGAGCAGCCTGCGAACCCGGGTGGTCAGGTCACCCTCGTCGAACACTGGGAAGCCCGGCAGGACCCCGCCCCCGCGCAGAACCTCTGCGACCTCCACCGCGATCTGCCGGGACACCTGGGACTCCGCGCGGATCAGCTCGACGGCGTCGCTGAACCTGCCCGCCTCGATGAGGTCATGGGCCCGGACCTGGACGTCGACAGGAGTGATGTGATCCAGGCCGACGTAAATGCGCGTCACCCTGCGGCGACGTGCCCACCTGCCGATCCCGACGCCGACGATCACCAGCAGCAGGATGAGGAGGATCGACGTCACCGTGTCCAAGCCGAACATGCGCCGATCGTAGTGAGGCGTACCGACAGATCTGGGTCTCGGCGCCAGGCTGAGGCCGCGACAGCTCAGGGCCGCGCCTGGTGCCGAAGGTGAAACGTCCGGGACGGCCTTCCACGGCCGGCCCGGACGTTGGTGGATCGGGTGAGGCCCGACCCAGTGGGACGATCAGGCCAGGTCGAACCGGTCCAGGTCCATGACCTTGGTCCAGGCGGCCACGAAGTCGTTCACGAACTTCTCCTTGGCGTCGTCGCTCGCGTAGACCTCGGCGAGGGCCCGCAGCTCCGAGTTGGAGCCGAAGACCAGGTCGACCCGGGTGCCGGTCCACTTGACCTCGCCCGTGGCCGAGTCGCGGCCCTCGAACGTGTTCTGGTCCTCGGACGTCGCCTTCCACGTCGTGCCCAGGTCGAGCAGGTTGACGAAGAAGTCGTTGGTCAGCGAGCCGGGAGCCGTGGTGAAGACGCCGTGCGCCGTCTGCTGGTGGTTCGCGCCCAGGACGCGCAGGCCGCCGACGAGGACGGTCAGCTCGGGGGCGCTCAGCGTCAGCAGGTTGGCGCGGTCGATCAGCAGGTACTCGGCCGGCAGCCGGTTGCCCTTGCCGACGTAGTTGCGGAACCCGTCGGCGGTCGGCTCGAGCGCGGCGAACGACTCCACGTCCGTCTGCTCCTGCGAGGCGTCCGCACGGCCCGGTGTGAAGGCCACCTGGACGTCGAAGCCGGCGTCCTTGGCGGCCTGCTCGACGGCGGCGCCACCGGCCAGCACGATCAGGTCGGCCAGCGAGACCTGCTTGCCGCCGGTCTGGGAGCCGTTGAAGGACTTCTGGATGCCCTCCAGCGTGCCCAGCACCGTCGAGAGCTGGTCGGGGTCGTTGACCTCCCAGCCGCTCTGCGGCTGCAGGCGGATGCGGGCGCCGTTGGCGCCGCCGCGCTTGTCGCTGCCGCGGAAGGACGAGGCCGCGGCCCACGCCGTGGACACGAGCTCCGACACCGTCAGGCCCGAGGCGAGGACCTGGGCCTTGAGGGCGGCGACGTCGTCGGCGTCCACGAGCTGGTGCGTCACCGCGGGCAGGGGGTCCTGCCACAGCAGCACCTCGGACGGGACCTCGGAGCCGAGGTAGCGCACGATCGGGCCCATGTCGCGGTGGGTCAGCTTGAACCAGGCGCGGGCGAAGGCGTCGGCGAACTCGTCGGGGTTCGCGTGGAAGCGCCGCGAGATCTGCTCGTAGACCGGGTCGACGCGCAGCGACAGGTCGGTCGTGAGCATCGTCGGGGCGTGGCTCTTGGACGCGTCGTGGGCGTCGGGGACGGTGTCGGCGCCCGCGCCGTCCTTCGGCCGCCACTGGTTCGCGCCCGCGGGGCTCTGGAACAGCTCCCACTCGTAGCCGAAGAGGATGTCGAAGAAGCTGTTGTCCCAGGCCGTCGGGGTGTTCGTCCAGATGCCCTCAAGGCCGCTGGTGATCGCGTCGCCGCCCTTGCCGGTGCCGAACGTGCTCTTCCAGCCCAGGCCCTGGTCCTCGATCGAGGCGCCCTCGGGGTCGGGACCGACGTGCTCGGCCGGGCCCGCGCCGTGGGTCTTGCCGAACGTGTGACCGCCGGCGATCAGGGCGACCGTCTCCTCGTCGTTCATCGCCATCCGGCGGAACGTCTCACGGATGTCGCGGGCGGCGGCCAGCGGGTCGGGGTTGCCGTTCGGGCCCTCAGGGTTGACGTAGATGAGGCCCATCTGCACCGCGCCGAGCGGGCTCTCCAGCTCGCGGTCGCCGGTGTAGCGCGCGTCGCCGAGCCAGGTGGTCTCGGGGCCCCAGTAGACGTCCTCGTCGGGCTCCCAGACGTCGGCGCGGCCACCGGCGAAGCCGAAGGTCTTGAAGCCCATCGACTCCAGGGCCACGTTGCCGGCCAGGATCAAGAGGTCGGCCCACGAGAGGCCCTGGCCGTACTTCTTCTTGACCGGCCACAGCAGGCGGCGGGCCTTGTCCAGGTTCCCGTTGTCCGGCCAGCTGTTGAGCGGGGCGAAGCGCTGCTGGCCCGCCCCGGCGCCGCCGCGGCCGTCACTGATCCGGTACGTGCCCGCGCTGTGCCATGCCATCCGGATGATGAACGGGCCGTAGTGGCCGAAGTCGGCCGGCCAGAAGTCCTGCGAGGTCGTCAGCACCTCGGCGATGTCCCGCTTCACGGCCGGGAGATCGAGGGTCTTGAACGCCGCGGCGTAGTCGAACTCCTCGCCGAGCGGGTTGGCCACGGCCGGGTTCTTGGCAAGGATCTTCAGGTTGAGCTGCTCCGGCCACCACTGGCGGTTGCCTCCGCCCTGGGTCGGGTGCGCGGCGCGTACGTGCACGACCGGGCAGGCGCCTTCGCCTTCGGGGACGTTTGCTTCATGGTTCTCGGACATGGAAACCCTTCCGGATCAGGGGAGAAATACGGTGCTCATGAACTGCGGTTGCTGGAACAACCGGGGCACAGGCCCCAGTAGATGACCTCGGCCTCCTCGATCGAGAATCCGTGGTCGTCGGACGCGGTCAGGCATGGCGCGTGCCCCACCGCGCAGTCGACGTCGGCGACGGCACCGCACGAACGGCAGACGATGTGGTGGTGGTTGTCGCCGACACGTCCCTCGAACCGGGCGGGGCTGCCGGCCGGCTCGATGCGGCGTACGAGCCCCGCGGCGGTGAGCGCGTTGAGTGCCTCGTACACGGCTTGCAGGGAGATGTGACCCACACGATCGCGCACTCCGGAGGCGATCGCCTCGACGCCGAGGTGGTCACCGCCCCGGACGGTCGCGAGCAGCGCGACGCGGGCGGCCGTGACTCGCAGGCCGGCACCGCGCAGCTCCTCGGCGATGGACGGAGTCCTGGATGCGGTCATGCTGCCAAACTTAGTCGGACAAACACGAATGCTACAAGAGAACGAGTCTCCCAAGTTTAGGTCTGAGTCAGGCAACGGTTTCGCCTGGTCAGGCGAGGGGTATCCGAAGGATCATCGGCTCACGACGGAAGGGCCGTCAGCGGCGGTGGTTTTCAGGTGGCGTCGTTCCGCGCCCAGGCTAACGGGCGCAGACCAACGGGCGCAGACCAACGGGCGCAGACCAACGGGCGCAGACCAACGGGCGCAGACCAAAGGGCGCCGCTCCTCGGTGTCGCGGGGGATGTCCGCGGCGGCCGGCACCTCCGCGCGTGAAACCTTCGCCACAGACACCCGCTGATCGTGGTCGGTGAACGTCCGCACCTCGCCGTCACTGCGGCACAGCTCTCTGCCGGGGTTCAGCTCGGTGTACGACAGCCCCTGTACCCACAAGTCGGTGCCGCCCAGGGCGGTCAGGAGGGGCCAGGGGGACGCGCCGGGAACGGTGATCACCGTGCGAACCCTGTGGCGGCTGGTGTTGGGCGGGTGTTTCACGGGAAACACGCGGAGAGGCGCCGTTTGGCCGCCGCCGTACGGCTGGTACGGGCGGCGGCCGATGAGGCGGGAGCCGGCGGTCAGAGGCGCACCGGCCAGCCCGTCGAGGCGCTCACCCGCGAGGCCCGTACGGCGCTCGGGCGCGCGCCCTCCGTCTCGAACACGGCGGTGAAGAGGGCGCCGAAGACGGGGAGTACGCGGGGGAAGAGCCGGCGGGCCAGGGCCGAGGCGTCCGCTGCCAGGAACGCCTCGTAGCCGGGCTCGGGCACCGGCCAGTGGATCTCGACGGAGTTGACTCCTTCGCGGGTGGCCGATTCCGGGACCTCGATGGTCGTACGGGCCCAGGCGGAGGCGGTGGGGAGCCGCCCGACGGAGGTGCCGTTCACGCTGACGTGGGCGGTCCCGGACGGGAGGCGGTGGGTGAGGTGGAGCGTGCCGCCCACGGGCGCCGCCAGGGCCAGGCGGAGGGTGGTCCGTTCCGTGGTGGCCTCGTAGTAGGCCGTGCCGGGGGCGAAGTTCGGGACGCGGAAGCCGCGGCCGTCCGGCAGGCCGAGCAGGTCGATGCGGTCCCAGCCGCCGAGGCCCGGGTCGGGGCGGCGGCCGAGGGCCTCCTGGACCACCTCGCGGAAGGCCCAGTAGCCGGGTGAGTGTTCGCGGGTCTGGGCGATCTGGTAGCAGACCTGCCGGGTCTGGGGGTCGGCGTGCAGGGCGGTCAGCGCGGAGTGGGTCCAGCGTGGGCCGGGGGTCTCCAGGATGTCCAGATATTTGGTGATGAAGTCGCGGGCGTTCTTCTCGTCGGCCCGGAGCGCCAGGTCCACCTGCTCGCGTACGGCGGACTCGGGCTGGTTGCGCAGCGCGCGGTAGCCCGCGGCCAGGGCCCGGGACAGGGCGCGCGTCTTCGGGTCCGCACCCGGGCCGGGCGCGGTGGTGCCGTCGGGCACGCCCAGTACGGCGTCCGCCACCCGGGCCATCACCCGCTCGACGCCCTCGTCGCTGAGGTGGATGTGGTCGAGGAAGAACGACGGGTCGGGCAGCTCCGGCGCGTCCGCCGAGGCGAGGGCGTCGGCGGCGTCCACGAGGCGGACGTCGTTGGCGGTGGCGAAGTCGATCAGCCGCCGGCGGACGGGGGTGATCACGCCGGTGACGTGGTCGAGGAGGAGGCCGGGGGTGGCGTCACGCGCGTGTTCGAGGGCGTCGCGGGCCTTGACGGCCTCTCCGCCCGCGGCCAGCGCCTGGCCCAGGAGGTGCCAGGAGACGGGGCTGAGCCCGCCGTCCAGCTCCGTCATCCGGGTGGCGAGGTCGGCGGCCTGGGCCCACTCGTTCCCGGCCAGGGCGGTGAGCGCGGCGGCACGCAGGTCGTACCAGGGGCGCAGCGCGGGCAGGACGGGCACCTCGATCTCGGCGGCCGGCTGCCAGCCGAGGAGGTTGCTCTGGGGCACGACGAGGACGACCTCCGCCGACTCCCGGAGCCGCGCCACCTCCTCCAGCAGCCCGTCCACCTCCGGCAGCACGACGTCCTCGACGTAGACCCGGCGCATCTCGGCGTACCCGCCCCGGCGGACGGCCGCCGCCAGCAGGTCGCGGTAGGAGTCGTCGAGCGGCGCGAAGGTGAAGTTGTTGCCGGCGAACAGCACCACGACGTCCGGTTCGGCCTGGGGGAGGGCGCGCAGGGTCGCGCGCAGCGTCCAGATGTCGATGTTGCTCCGGGCCAGGTCCACCACCTGGTGGTCCAGCCTGCGGTGGTCCGCCCCCTGCGGGCGCGCGGCTCCGGTGAGGAGCCGGGTCAGGGCCGAGGCCGGGGTGAAGCGGGGTTCGAGCAGCCAGCCGCGGGCCACGGACTCGCCCGTCAGCGCCACCCTGCGCCAACCCGCGGGCGCGGCGACGTGCGGCACGTCCGCCCAGCGGTACCAGTCGGCGTCGTCGCGGCGGTGCAGGGCCACGCCCTCGTCGGTGGCGACGGTGTCCCACACGCCGATCCGGCCGGGCTGGGCCGCCGTCGCGCCGGACGCCTCCGCCGAGCCGGTCACGGTGCCGGAGGCCCTTTCGAGCTTCTGGAGCTCGGCGAGGATCTCCGCGCCGCGCGTGTCCGAGAGCAGCTCCGCGAGGCGGGCCACCTCAGCGCCGCCGTCCTGGCTGACGGCAGGGTTGCCGTCCCTGTTGTTGGTGTGCATGGTGTCGACGACCCTTCTAGAAGAACGTGTAGCTGTCGCTTCTCGACACGGGCGGGTGGCGCGGGATGGCCGCCTCGGCGATGGCCCAGCTTGCCGGTACGTCCTCCCGCCGGATCAGCAGCTCGTCGAGGACGAGCACGTCGATGCCGCACCGGATGAAGCAGGCCAGCGCGTCCGCCGGGTCGCACACGATCGGCTCGCCGCGCATGTTGAAGGAGGTGTTGAGCAGGATCGGGAAGCCCGTCAGCCGGCCGAACTCCGTGAGCAGGCCGTGGAAGCGGGCATCGGTCTCGCTGCTGACGGTCTGCAGCCGGGCCGAGCCGTCCACGTGCGTGATGGCCGGCAGCTCGGGAGCGCGGCGGACCTGGGCGGTCTCCAGCATGAACGGCGCCGGCGTGTCCCAGTCGAAGAACTCCGCGCAGCGCTCCTCGGGAACCGCGGGCGCGAACGGGCGGAACCCCTCCCGCTTCTTGACCAGGGCGTTGATGTGGTCGCGCATCCGGCCGTCACGCGGGTCGGCGATGATCGAGCGGGCTCCGAGCGCCCGCGGGCCGAACTCCATCGGGCCCTGATACCAGCCGACGACCGCCCCTTCGGCGATCAGCTCGGCGGTCAGGCGCAGCAGGCCGGGCTCGTCCCCGCGGAAGTCGCGGTGCGGCACCCCGGCGCGCACCAGGGCGTCGTGGACGTGCCGGACGTCGTAGCGCGGGCCGAGGCGGGCGTCACGCAGGGGCTCGGGCTCGTACGCGCCGGTCAGGCGGTGGTGGCAGAGCAGCGCCGCGCCCAGGGCGCCGCCCGAGTCGCCGGAGGCCGGCTGGACGAACACGTTGCGGAAGGGGCCCTCCCTGCGCAGGCGGCTGTTGGCCACGCAGTTCAGCGCCACCCCGCCGGCCAGCGCCAGGCTGTCGGCGCCGGTCAGGTCGTGCAGGTGGCGGATCTTGTCCAGCAGCACCTCCTCCAGGACGACCTGAAGGCTGCTCGCGATGTCCTCGTGGAGGGAGTCGATGGCGCTCTCCGGCACCCGCGGCGGCGCGCCCAGGAGTTCGGCGACCGCCGGGGTGTACATGTGGTCGGAGGTGCCGAAGGAGAAGTACGTCAGGTCGAGCTCGAAGCCGCCGCCCGGCCCGTTCCTGAGCATCTGCCGCATCCGGTCCGCGTAGCGGGGCTTGCCGGCCGAGGCCAGCGCCATGACCTTGTACTCGTCGCTGTTCACGGCGAAGCCCAGGTAGGAGGTGATCGCGCTGTAGAACAGGCCGAGCGAGTGCGGGAAGCGCACCTCCTCCAGCAGCCGCAGGCCCTCGGCGCTCGCGTGGCCGTAGCTGGTGGTCGTCCACTCCCCGACCGCGTCGGCGGTGAACAGCGCGGCCTCGCCGAAGCCGGAGCAGTAGAACGCGCTGGCCGCGTGCGACTCGTGGTGGGTGAAGGTGTGGATCGGGCCCTCGTACCCGAGCAGCTCGCGGATCTCGCGCTCAGGGCGGGCGGCGTCGAGGCGGGCCAGGCTCTCCCCGTGCAGGCGCGGCATGCCCGCGGCCGTGTAGTCGAACTCCAGCATCGGATCGGTGTCCTTGCCCGGGATGCCCGCCCACAACTGGCGTGAGAGCTTGGCCACGGGGTTCTCGTAGTACGCCACGGCGTCGACGTCGTCGATGCCGATCCCGGCGTCCATCAGGCACGCCCGGAACGCGTTGATCGGCATGGACCGGTCGTAGCGGCGGCGGGTGAAGCGCTCCTCGTGCGCGGCGGCGACGGGCCGGCCGTCGATGACGACCGCGCACGCGGAATCGTGGAACAGCGCAGAAATACCAACAATGATCACTGTGGTTCACCGCCTGGGATGTCGATGGTGGCCAGGTCCCGGCCGAGGGAGGTGAGCAGCCTGTTGCCCGACCGTCCGACGACGAAGGGGTCCTCGATCTGGACGGCACCGAAGCCGAGCTCGTGGTAGGGGGTCTCCGCGTTGACGACCGTGCCTTCTTCCAGCACGTCGTCGCTGGTGGGCGTGATGAGCACGCGGTCGTAGATCTCCACGCCGATGCCGTGGCCGACGTGCTGGCGGCGATAGTGGGGCACGCCCGCCGCCCGTACGGCCTCCATGACGATGTCGAACAGCTCCTTGCCGCTCATGCCGGGGCGGGCCTCGGCCAGCGCGCGGTCGGTGCCGGCCTTCATCGCCGCGTGGTAGCGGACGAGCTTGTCCGGCGGCTCGCCCACGCTGTAGACGCGGGCCAGGTCGGACCAGTAGCCGCGGTGCACGCAGCCCACGTCCATCCAGACCGTCTCGCCCGCCCGGAGCGGCACGTCGCGGGGGAGCCGCTGGCCGCCGACCGCCGCGCGGCCGAACTTGATCAGGGTGAACGCGGGACGCGCCCCGGCCGCGACGATCGTCCGGTCGAACTCGCGTACCAGGTCGATCTCCGTGACGCCCGGGCGGGCGATCGCGGTGGCGGCCCTGATGGCGTCCTCGGTGATCGCCGCCGCCCGGGTCAGCCGGTCGATCTCCGCGGGCGTCTTCACCTTGCGGGTCCAGCGCAGCACGTCGGCGCCCGTACGGACGCGGGCGTCGGGCAGCGCCTCCGTGACGGCGTCGAGGAAGCCGTACGGCACGCCGTCCTCGTCCACCGCGATCGTCCCGGTCGCGCACCCGGCACGGGAGGCGGCCAGCACCAGCGCGTCCAGGGCGGTCGCGGCGTGCGGACCGTCGACGGCCACGCGGCGCAGGTCGCGCTCGTCCCGGTCCAGGCTCGCCGCCGGGTCGATCTCGCGGAAGAAGTCGCCGAAGCCGACCGTCCCCGCGATCTCGACGTCGGCGTCGAGCGTCTGGTCGAGGTCGCAGCGGGGAGAGACGACGTACGGCCGGTCGGGCCGGTCACGGGTCACCAGGACGTAGCACTGCCCGCCGTGGGGGTGCACGTCCAGGGTCACGTTGGAGATCCCCGTCAGGTAGAGGACGTTCTCCTTCGTGGTCGCGACCACGGCGTCGAGACCCAGCTCGTCCATCCGCGCACGCAGCCGCTCGAAGTTCGCCGGCATCGGACATCTCCTCATCAGGTGGTGGCGTACCGCAGGCCGAGCCGGACCGGCGGGGACGTGGGCTTGCGCGCGGCCTCGACCAGCCGTTCAGGGTCGGTCAGCCCGGCCCCGAAGACGGCCTCGTGCAGTCCCCGCCCGCGCACCCAGTCCTCGTCGAACGACTCGCCGAGGTAGTGGATGCCGTCGTCCGCCGCGATCACCACGATCCGGGCGCCCGGATGGGTGTGGGCGTGGTGCAGCGCGCCGAACACCGCGGCCCCCGACGACTCGCCCACGAGGATGCCCTCGGTCCTGGCCAGCGCGATGCTGGTGGCGATGCCCTCGTGGTCGGTGACGAGGTGGGCGTGGTCGATGAGGTCGGGGTCGAGGCAGCCGGGCTGCCACGGGAGCCCCAGGCCGCGCATCTGGTAGCCGGTGAAGGGGAAGCCCATGGCGGCCGAGCCGAGCGCGTCGACGCCGACGGTGGTCAGGCCGGGCAGCTCGCGTTTGAGCGTCGACGACAGGCCGCTGATGTGGCCGCCGGTGCCCACCGACGTCACCAGGGTGTCGAAGGCGGGCACGTCGCTCAGCACCTCGTACGCGGTCTGCTCGGCGTGGGCTCGCGGGTTGTCGGGGTTGTTGTACTGGTCGGGCCAGAAGGAGCCGGGGATCTCGGTCAGCAACTGCTTGACCCTGGCGATGCGGGGCCGCTGGTACAGGCCGCTGTCGTCGGCCGTGTCCACGACCACGATCTCCGCGCCGAGCGCCCGTACGTAGTCGAGCTTCGAGCGGGGCGCGTTCGGGTCCACGACGAGGATGACCCGGTAGCCGTTGACCGCGCCGATCAGGGCCAGCGCCTTGCCGACGTTCCCCGAGGTGGACTCGATGATCGTGCCGCCGGGCCGCAGGCGTCCGTTCAGCTCGGCCCGGCGGATCATGGACAGGACGGCGCGGTCCTTGATGCTTCCGCCGGGGTTGAAGCCCTCCAGCTTGATCAGGATCTCCGTGCCGGGGATCGTCAGCCGCCGCAGCCGTACCACGGGCGTGCCGCCGATCGTGCTCAGGATGTCGTTGTGGATCACTGCAGTGCCAATCGCACCCGGTAGCGGGTGAGCCAGTTGTTGATCTGGATCATCATCTCGACGTCGGCCCGCGCGAGCCGGTTCTCGGCGAGGATCGCCGGGTCGCCGGCGCGGGCCGCCGCGAGGTCGAGGTCCAGCAGCGGACGGACGGGGGCCTCGGTGTCCGCGAGGATCTCCTTCAGCTCCACCTGGAGCTGGCGCGGGTAGTCGGGGTTGTTGCCGACCGGGGTGGCGCTGCGCCGCCGCTGGATGATCTCCTCCGGCAGCAGGTCCTTCACGGCCGCTCTGAGCAGGCCCTTCTCGATGCCGCCGTGGGCCTGTAGGTCGGCGGGGATGTTGAAGGCGTACTCCAGGAGGCGGTGGCCGTTGATCGGCGAGCGCGCCTGGAGCCCCGCGGCGGTGAACATCGCGTAGTCGGTCCTGAACAGCGTCATCACCAGGTAGGAGACCCGCCGCAGGGCGCGCTGCCAGGCGTCCTCGCCGGGCAGGTGCACCACGTTCGCGATCGCGGTGGCGTACGTGTCGCGGTAGTAGACGGGGAAGTCCAGGACGTCCAGCGCCTCCTTGCTGAGCAGCCCGGTGCCGAAGCCGTTGGCCGCCCCGTGCCGCTGCGCCAGCGCCAGCCACGGGAACGTGCCCGACTCCACGAGCCCTCTGTCGATCGCCCAGTTGGAGCCGAGGAACGCGTTGTCCCCGCCGAACCCGGTCAAGATGATCTTGCCGTTCTGCGCGGCGGCCTGGCGCAGGAAGATGTGCTGACCGGCGTCCATGTCGTAGATGCGCGCGGGCGCCTCGGTGGCCGCCAGCAGGCCCTGCTGCACCAGCGGGTGCAGGATGTCGGCGGGGCGCAGGGTGACCACCGTGTGCGCCGCGCCGATGTGGGAGGCGGCCTTGCGCGCGTACGGCTCGTCCTTGGTCCGGCGCATGACGTCGGCCTGGAACTCGCTGTCGAGGTAGTCGATCGTGAACGTACGCAGCGGGCCGAGCCCACGGCGGCGCAGCTCGGCGGCGGCCAGCGCGGCCACGGAGGAGGAGTCGATGCCGCCGGAGAGCATGGCCACCAGTTGCGCGGGGTCCTCCGGGATGTTCAGCCGGATGCTCTCTTCCAGCAGCTCCCGGATCGTCGCGACGGTGGCGTCCAGGTCGTGGGTGTGCTCCTGGGTGGTCAGGCTCCAGTAGCGCTCGCGGCGGGCGCGGCCGTCGGCGTCGAACGTGACGATCTCGGCCGGTCCCACGCTCTCGAACCCGGCGAAGATCGGGCCGGTCGGGAGCGCGTGCGAGATGACCTGACGCAGCCCGCCGACGTCGACGACGGGGGCGACCTCGGGGTGTTCGAGCAGCGTCTCCCGCCGCGAGGCGAACAGCACCCCGGTCGGCGTGGCCGTGTGGAACAGGGGCTGCCCGCCGATGCGGTCCCTGGCCAGGACCAGCTCCCGCGTGCGGCCGTCCCAGATGACGATCGCGAACGGGCCGTCCAGCCACGGCACGAACTCGGTGCCCCATTCGAGATAGGCGCGCGCGACCACCTCGGACGCGGACGCCTCGGGGGCGGGCGCGGACGGCAGCCGGTGGCGCAGCTCACCCAGGTTGTACGGGGAGCCCACGACGCACACCGTGACCGGCCCGGGTTCGAGCTGGAACGGCCGCCCGTCGTCCCCGAACGACAGCTCGCGGTAGCCGATCGCGGCGTGCGGCGAGACCCATACGGCCTCCCCGTCCGGCCCGCGCTGTGCGAGATTCCCCGTGAGCACGCTCATCAGCGGCCGCTCCAGGGCCAGGTTTCTGGAGTAGTCGATCCACCCGACGACACCTGACATCGGATCGCCCTTTCTGTACGAGTGCCTGAACTGCTACGAGTGCCTTACCTGCCGAGCCGGCCGAATCAGCCGAACTTGCCGGGTCAGCCGAACTCAGCTTCTCCGGGCCCCGTCGAGGGCCCGTCTACCGTGGTTGGAGCGCCGCTCGCGGCCAGCTCAGCGGCCAGCCGCTGGTAGATCGCCAAGGGGGTGCGGGAGCGCAGGATCATGCTCGCCGCCGGCCGGACGCCGGTGGCCGCGGCGATCCGGTTACGCAGCTCGATCGCGGTAAGCGAGTCGAAGCCCAGCTCCTTGAGGTCGTGCTCGGGCAGCACCGCGCCCTCGCCGTACCCGAGCGCGCCGGCGGCCTCGGCGCAGATCAGCTCCAGCAACCGCTCTCCGGCGACCGGGGACGCGCTGTCCGCCGCCTGCGTGGCCACGGGCCGGACCAGCTCGCGCAGGATCGGGGGGATCCCGGAGCCGCGTACGGCCTGCGCGTCCAGCCGCATCGGTACGGCGTCGGCGTCGTCCAGCTCCAGCGCCGCGTCGAACAGCTCCAGCGCCTCCTGGGTCGGCAGCGGCGCCATGCCCGAGCGCCGGATCCGCGCCAGGTCGGCCTCCCCGAGATGCCCGGTCATGCCGCTGCGCTCGGCCCACAGGCCCCACGCGATGGAGGTCGCGGGCAGCCCCAGCTCCCGCCGGTGCCGGGACAGCTCGTCCAGGTAGGCGTTGGCCGCGGCGTAGTTGCCCTGACCGGGCTCGCCGAGCACGCCCGAGGCCGAGGAGAACAGCACGAACGCCGACAGGTCCATCGCCTGGGTCAGCTCGTGCAGGTGGCGGGCGGCGACCGCCTTCGGGCGCAGCACCCGGTCGAGCCGTTCGGGCGTGAGCGAGGTGACGACGCCGTCGTCGAGCACCCCGGCCGCGTGGACCACGGCCGTCAGCGGGCGTGGCAGGCGGGACAGCAGCCGTTCGAGCGCCGCGCGGTCGGCGACGTCGCACGACTCGGCCGTCACCCGCGCGCCGTGCCCGGCCAGCTCGGCGGCCAGCTCCTCGGTGGCCGGGGTGTGGCCGCGCCGCCCGGCGAGCACGACGTGCCGGACCCCGTGGCGGGACACCAGGTGCCTGGCCACGCGGGCGGCCAGCGTCCCGGTGCCGCCGGTGATCAGGACGGTCCCCTCCGGATCGATCGGGTGGGGGACGGTCAGCACGACCTTGCCGGTGTGCCGGCTGCGGCTCATCTCGCGGAACGCCGCGCGGGCCCGGCGGATGCCGCGCGCGGTCACCGGCAGCGTACGGAGCACACCGCGCTCGAACAGCGGCATCAGCTCGGCGAAGATCTCGCGGATCCGGTCGGGAGGCACGTCCGGCAGGTTGAACGGCCGGTACGTGACCTCAGGATGCTCCGCCTCCACCGCCCGCGGATCGCGCAGATCGGTCTTGCCCATCTCCGCGAAGCGCCCGCCCGGCCCGAGGAGGCGGAGCGAGGCGTCGACGAAGGTCCCGGCGAGCGAGTTGAGCACCACGTCCATGCCGGGGAAGGCGTCGGCGAAGTCGGTGGAGCGGGAGGAGGCGATGTGCGCGTCGTCGAGGCCCATCGTGCGCAGGAGATCCCATTTGCGCGGATGGGCGGTGCCGAAGACCTCGGCCCCCAGGTGCCGGCCGAGCTGTACGGCGGCCATGCCCACGCCGCCCGCCGCGGCGTGCACGAGCAGCCGCTCCCCCGGCCGCAGCCCCGTCACGTCCACCAGGCCCAGGTAGGCGGTGAGGAACACGACGGGGACCGAGGCGGCCTGGGCGAACGTCCAGCCGTCCGGGATCGGCACCAGCGTACGGGCGTCGGCCACGGCTTCGGGGCCGAAGGCGTCCTTGAGCAGCCCGAACACCCGGTCGCCAGGACGCGGCCCCGTCACGCCGGGTCCGGTCTCCAGCACCACGCCGGCGCCTTCGAGCCCGAGGCCCTCCTCACCCGGCACCAGGCCGAGCGCCACGACGACGTCGCGGAAGTTCATCCCCGCCGCGCGAACACCCACCCGCACCATCCCGGGGCCCAGCGGCCCGCGCTCGGCCGGGACGATCGTGAGGTTCTCGATGAGGCCCTTCTCTGTCAGGTCGAGCCGCCACGGCCCGTCCTTCGGCGGGTCGAGGACGTCGTCGGCCGAGGGCCGGGACAGCCGGGGCACGCGGAACCGGGTGCCGTCGAAGAGCAGGTGCGGCTCGTCGCCCGCGGCGGCGCGGGCAAGGGCGGAGGCGGTGAACGGTTCGGCCGTCTCCAGGAGGGTGATGCGTCCGGGGTTCTCCGACTGGGCGGTTCTCATCAGGCCCGCCACGGGGGCGTGCGCCGGGCCGGGGCGGATGACGAGGACCAGGCGGACGTCCTCCAGGCCGTCGGTGGCCAGCCACGAACGCAGCACCGCCAGCGCCTCGCGGGCGGCCTCGTCGGGGTGCGAGGAGTAGATCGTGGTCACGGCGAACGACGGGGCGGGCGCGCCGGTGTCCGTGCCCGTTGCGTGGCCCGGTGCGAGGGCCGCCGCGAGGGCCGGTGGGTCCGGGTACCGGTCGCCGTGCGCGGACACCTCGCCGGTGGCCGCGGACTCAGCGGTGACGAGGCCCGCGACGTTGCCGATGACGGCGTAGCGGTACTCCGCGGGCGCCTCGGGCAGGTCCGCGGGCCGCCAGCGCACCTGGAACAGCGAGTCCCGGTCCCCGGCGGGCGCCGGGCGGAGCGTGAGCCCGGCCACCGACAACACCGGCCGCCCGGTGGCGTCCGTCGCGGTGAGCGAGATCTCGCCGGTGCCCGGGACCGGGGCCATCCGCACGCGCAGCTCCGTGGCGGCGCGAGCGTGGATCCGGACGTCCCGCCAGGCGAAGGGCAGCACCACACGGGACTCCCGCGCCAGCAGCCAGGCGTGCAGGGCCGCGTCGAGCAGCGCCGGGTGCACGGCGAACCCATCCCCAGCCGCGTCCCCAGCCGTGCCGCCAGCCGTGCCGCCAGCCGTGCCGCCAGTCGCGCTGGCCGGGCCGCCAGTCGCGTCGGCCGGGGCGCCGGTCAGGTCGCCGGTCAGCTCGGACGGCAGTGCCACCTCGGCGAACACCTCGTCGCCGAGCCGGAGTGCACGCCGCAGCCCGCGGAAGGCCGGGCCGTAGCCGTGGCCGCGCGCCGCGAGGTCGGCGTACGCGCCGTCCAGGTCGATCTCGTCCGCTCCGCGCGGCGGCCAGGTGAGGGAGGGGACGTCGCCCTCAGGTCCGGCGGGCCGCAGCGTGCCGGTGGCGTGCAGGGTCCAGGGGGCCTGGCCGGTGTCGTCCTCGGGCTGGGAGTGCACGCTGAGTCGGCGCCCGCCGTCCTCGGACGTGACCCGCAGCCGCAGCCCGCCCTCCTCAGGGAGCGCGATGGGGTGCTCCATGGTCAGCTCGCCGACGCGGACCAGGCCCGTCAGCTCCCCGACGTGGGCGGCGATGTCAAGGTACGCCGTCCCGGGCAGGATCGCCCGGCCCGAGACCGCGTGGTCCCGCAGCCAGCTCTCCTGCGAGAGGCGTCCGGCCAGCAGCAGACCGCCGGTCCCTGGCAGCTCGGTCCTGGCGCCGAGGAAGGGGTGGCGGTTGGCCGACAGCCCGGCCTCACGCAGGTCCGCCCCGGCCGTCGGGAGGTGCCAGAACCGGCGGCGCTGGAAGGGATACGTGGGGAGATCGACATCGGTGTGCCCGCTGCCGAGCAGCCCCTCCCACGCCACCTGCGCGCCGTGCGCGTACGCCTCGGCCAGGGCGGTCAGGAAACGCGTCCGTCCGCCGTCGTCGCGCTGGATGGTGCCCATGGCGGCGGCCGTGGCACCGCGCGACTCCAGGGTGTCGCTCACTCCGAGTGTCAGCACGGGATGCGGGCTGACCTCGATGAACAGGCCGTGCCCCGTCCCGGCGAGCGAGGCGACGCCGTCCTCGAAGAGCACGGGCGAGCGCAGGTTCTCGTACCAGTACGCGGCGTCCAGCTCGGTGCCCGACAGCAGCTCGCCGCGGGTCGTGGACCGGAACGGCACGGACGCCGCCCGCGGCTCGATGCCAGCCAGGTGGCTCAGGACCCGTTCGCGGATCGGCTCCATGAGGGGTGTGTGCGAGGCGTAGTCGACGTTGACCCGGCGCGCGTGCAGGCCGTCCGCCTCGGCGCGGGCCAGGAAGTCCGCCAGCTCCGCCGCCTCGCCCGCCACCACCACGGACGCGGGGCCGTTGATCGCGGCCACGTGCAGGCCGGTGCCGCGCAGGCGGTCGCGTACCTCGTCGGCGGACAGAGCGATCGAGCCCATGCCGCCGGTGCCGCCCAGCTCCGCGATCACCTGGCTGCGCAGCGCCGCCACCGTGGCGGCGTCCTCCAGGGAGAGCGCCCCCGCGACGCAGGCCGCGGCGATCTCCCCCTGCGAGTGGCCGACCACGGCGTCGGGGCGTACGCCGCGCGACTCCCAGAGCGCGGCCAGCGACACCATCATCGCGAAGAGGGCGGGCTGGATGACGTCCACCCGGTCGAGCCCGGGGCTGCCGGGAGCGCCGCGCAGCACGTCCATCAGGGACCAGCCGGTGTGCGGGGCCAGAGCGTCGGCGCATTCGCGCAGACGCTCGCCGAAGACGGGCTCGGCCACGGCCAGCTCCACCCCCATGCCCGCCCACTGGGCCCCCTGGCCGGGGAAGACGAACACGGTACGGCCGGGGACGGCCCTGCCGCGGACGAGGTTCCCGGCGCTGCGGCCGTCCGCCAGCGCGGCGAGCCCGTCACGGGCCGAGGCCGGGTCGGCGGGGTCGGCCAGCACCACGGCCCGGTGGGGGAAGCGCGCACGGCTCGTGGCCAGCGCGCGGCCCAGGCCCGCCAGACGCGGAGCCGCCTCGCTCACCGCGCCGGGCAGGGTGTCCGGCGGAGTGCCGGGCAGGGCATCCGGCAGGGTGTCCGGCGGAGTGCCGGGCGGGGCGTCCGGCTGGGTGTCCGGCTGGGTGTCCGGCGGGGTGTCGAGCAGGGTGCCGAGCCGCTCGGCCTGGGCCCGCAGCGCGGCCTCGCCCTTGGCCGACACGAGCAGCGGAACGAGACCGGGAGCCTCGTCACCGGTCGCACCCGTGCCGATGGCGCGGCCGGAGAAGGACTGACCGGTCGTGTCGGGTGGGGTCTGGCTGGTCGGGTTCGTGGCGGTGGGGGCCTGTTCGAGGATGACGTGGGCGTTGGTGCCGCTGATGCCGAAGGAGGAGACGCCGCAGCGGCGCGGCCGCCCGTCCTGGGGCCAGGGCCGCTCCTCGCCCAGCGGCACGACCGTGCCCGACGACCAGTCCACGTGCGGCGACGGCTCGTCGAGGTGCAACATCCTGGGCAGCGCGCCCTGACGCATCGCCTCCACCATCTTGATCACGCCGGCCACCCCGGCGGCGGCCTGCGTGTGCCCGAGGTTGGACTTGAGCGAGCCCAGCCAGAGCGGCCGCTCCGGGTCGCGTCCCCGGCCGTACGCCTCGATGAGCGCACCGGCCTCGATCGGGTCGCCGAGCGTGGTGCCGGTGCCGTGCGCCTCCACGGCGTCCACGTCCTGCGGCCGCAGCCCGGCGTCGGCCAGTGCCTCCTGGATGACGCGTACCTGGGCGCGCATGCTCGGGGCGGTCAGCCCGTTGCTGGCGCCGTCCTGGTTGATCGCGCTGCCGCGCAGGACGGCGAGGACCGGATGGCCCGCGGCCACGGCGTCCTCCAGGCGGGCGAGCACCAGCATGCCCGCCCCCTCGGCCCAGGCGGTGCCGTCGGCCGCGGCGGCGAACGGCTTGCACCGCCCGTCGGGCGCGAGCCCGCGCTGCCTGCTGAACTCCACGAACATGCCCGGCGTCGACATGACGGTCACCCCGCCGGCCAGCGCGAGATCGCACTCGCCGCTGCGCAGCGACCGCGCCGCCAGGTGGATCGCCACCAGCGACGACGAGCACGCGGTGTCCACGGTGAGCGCGGGTCCTGTCAGCCCGAGGCAGTACGCGATGCGCCCCGAGGCGACGCTGACCGTGCTGCCGGTGAACGCGTAGCCGCCGGTGGGCCCGGCGTCCTGGAGGCGCGGGGCGTACTCCTGGGCGGTGGCGCCGACGAACACGCCCACGCGCCGCTCCGCCGCCCGCGCCGGGTGGAGACGGGCCCGTTCGAGCGCCTCCCAGGACACCTCCAGCAGCAGCCGCTGCTGCGGGTCCATGGCCTCGGCCTCCTTGGGGTTGATGCCGAAGAAGTCGGCGTCGAAGCCGGCCACGTCGTCGAGGAACCCGCCGTGTCGGGAGTAGGAGGTGCCGGGGCGTTCGGAGTCGGCGGCGTAGACGCGGGCGAGGTCCCAGCCGCGGTCGGAGGGGAACGGGGAGATCGCGTCGCGGCCCTCGGCGACGAGCCGCCACAGGTCCTGCGGGGAGGCGGCGCCTCCGGGATAGCGGCAGCCCATGCCGATGATCGCCAGGGGCGCATCCGCGTGCGCCGTGGCCCGGGGCGTGTGCTCCTGGAGCGGGGCCTCGGTCAGGTGCGCGGCGAGGGCGGCCGGGGTGGGGTGGTCGAACACGAGGGTGGCCGGGAGGTCGCGGTCGAGCGCCTGGGAGAGCGCGGTGCTCAGCTCGACGGCCGTGACCGAGGTGATGCCCAGGTCCTTGAACGTACGCCCCGCGTCGACGGCGTCGGCGCCGGAGTGGCCGAGCACGGCGGCGGTGTGCGCGCGTACGAGGTGCAGGGGGTCGGCGGGAGCGGCGGCGGACGTTTCGGGCGCGGGCGCGTCGGAGTCGGTCAGCCAGTGGCGGCGGCGCTGGAACCGGTACGTCGGCAGGTCCACCACCCGCCGCCCGGCACCGAACACGGCGGCCCAGTCGGCCTCCACGCCGCGCACCCACAGGCCCGCCAGCGCCCGCATGACCGAGTGCTCCTCGTCCCCCCGGCGCAGGGAGGCCACGAAGGCCGCCGCGGAGTCGGTGAGGCAGGCGCGGCCCATCGTGCTGAGCTGCGCGCCGGGGCCCAGCTCGCAGAACGTACGCACCCCGGCCGCGTGCAGGGCGGCCACGGCGTCGCCGTACCGGACGGGCAGGCGGGCCTGACGCGCCCAGTAGCCGGGCTCGCCCAGCTCGGCGGCGGTGAGGGGACGGCCGGTGACCGTGGAGACGATCCGGATCCCGTCGAGGTCGCCGAATCCCAGCTCGCCGGCCGTGGCCGCGAGGCGTTCCATGATGGGGTCGATGTGCGGGGAGTGGAAGGCCCGGCCGGTGTCGAGCCTCCTGGTACGCCTGCCCATGGCCGCGAGCCGCTCGGCCACCCGCGTCACCTCGGCCTCGGCACCGGAGATCACGGTCGAGCGGGGGCCGTTGACGGCGGCGATCGCGACCCGGTCGTCCCCGTCGAGGAGGGGCAGCACGTCGGACTCCGCGGCCTGGACCGAGACCATGACGCCGCTGTCGTCCATCTCGGACATCAGCGTGCCCCTGGCCGCGACCAGCCTGCAGGCGTCGGCCAGCGGCAGCGCGCCGGCCACGTGCACGGCGGCGATCTCCCCGATGGAGTGGCCGGCCACCCAGTCGGGGCGCACGCCCCAGCTCTCGAACAGCCGGTAGAGCCCGACGCCGACGGCGAACAGGCCCGCCTGGGTGTAGCGGGTGTCCCGCAGCGCCGTGCCGGAGCGCAGCGCCTCGCTCAGCGGGCGCGGCAGCAGGGGGTCCAGCTCGGCCGTGACCAGGTCGAACGCCTCCGCGTACGCAGGGAACGCCGCGTACAGGGCGGCGCCCATGTCGGCGTACTGGCTGCCCTGGCCGGGGAAGAGGAAGGCCAGATCGCCTTCGGCGGGCGTACCGGTCACCACGTTCTGGGCGGGTTCGCCCTGGGCGAGGGCCGCCAGGCCCGTGGCGTGGCCGCCGACCACGGCAGCCCTGTGGGGGAAGGCGGTTCGCGTGGTGGCCAGCGAGAAGCCCACGTCGCCCGGGTCGGCGTCCGCCAAGGGGACGAGCGCCGCGGCCTGGGCCCGCAGTGCCGCGTCGGAGCGTCCCGAGATCAGCCAGGGCACGCCCGCGGGCGCGCTCCCCGCGACGGTCTCCGGCGGGGCGGGGGCCTGGGAGAGCACGACGTGGCAGTTCGTGCCCCCGAGACCGAAGGAGGAGACGCCCGCCACCCGCGGCCCGCCGTCCCACGGCTCCGGCTCGACGGGTACGCGCAGCCGCAGCTCGTCCAGGGGGATGCGCGGGTTGGGCGAGGCGAAGTTCAGGCTGGGCGGGATCACGCCCTCGTGGATGCTGAGCGCCGCCTTGAGCAGCCCGGCGATCCCCGCGCCGCCCTCCAGGTGGCCGATGTTGGTCTTGACCGAGCCGACCGGCAGCGGGGCGCCCGCCGCGCGGGCCGCGCCCAGGACCGCGCCGAGCGCGGCCGCCTCGACCGGGTCACCGATGGGCGTGCCCGTGCCGTGCAGCTCGACGTAGCCGACCTCGGCCGGGTTCACCCACGCCCGCCGGTACGCCTCGCGCAGCACCTCCTCCTGGGCCTGCCCGCTGGGCACGGTGAGGGCGTCCGCCGGGCCGTCGTTGTTCACCGCGCTGCCCCGGATGACGCAGTAGACGCGGTCGCCGTCGGCCTGCGCGGCGGGCAGCGGCTTGAGCACGAGAGCGGCCCCGCCCTCGCCCCGTACGTAGCCGTTGGCGCGGGCGTCGAAGGTGAAGCAGCGGCCGTCCGGCGACAGGGCGCCCGACCGGCGGGCGCTCAGGCTGCCGGCCTCGGTCAGGATCAGGTTGACGCCGCCGGCCAGCACCAGGTCGGCCTCCCCGGTACGCAGCTTGGCGCACGCCTCGTGCACGGCGACCAGCGAGGAGCACTGGCCCGCGTCCACGGTGAGGCTCGGGCCGCGCAGGCCCAGCACATGGGAGACCCGGTTGGCGATCATGGCGCGTTGCAGGCCGGTGAGGGTGTGCGGGCCGATCTCGGCGGCCTGCCCGTACGTCATGGCCAGGTAGTCGTCGGAGGCCGCCCCCATGACGATCCCGGTCCGGCTGCCCCGCAGTCGCGCGGGCACGACCCGCGCGTCCTCCAGGGCCTCCCAGCACAGCTCCAGCACGAGCCGCTGCTGCGGGTCCATCGCGGCCACCTCGCGTGGCGCGATCCCGAAGAAGTCCGCGTCGAACTCCTCCACCCGCTCCAGGTACCCGCCAGGCCCGAGCGGGCCCTCCCGCCCGGGCGGCGGAGTGTCACGCACGGCGCTCGCACCCTCGTGGAGCAGCCGCCAGTACGCGCGGGGGTCCGCGGCCCCGGGCAGTCGGCAGGAGACGCCGATGATCGCGATGGGTGTCTCGGATGACCTCATGAGCCTTCCTCGGGCTGTCGGCCCAGCATCGCGGCGAGGGCCTCGCCGACGGTGGTCTCGGGGGAGGAACCGGATGAGGGCGACCGCCAGCACACGAACCCGTCCGGCCGCACCAGCACCGCCCCCGACGGGGTGATGCCGTACACGTCGTACGGGGAGCGGTCCTCGCCGTCCGTGGGCAGCAGGTCGTGGCCGAACCGGTGCACGCGCAGCGGCACCCCGAGGGCCCCAGCGGCCTCGCCGGCGGCGGCGTACCAGTCGGCGGCGTCCTCTCCGGCCAGCAGGACCGGCTGGGCGCCGAACAGGTCGAGTACGGAGCTGACGGCGCCGTCGCGGCGCACCCAGAGGTGCGGCGCGCGCGTCCCGGGGCGGCCGGTCAGCTCGCGCGGGTGCACGAAGACCGGCTCCCCGCCGGGGGCGGCCGACGGCTCCTCCTGGACGATCGACGGCGAGCGGTAGGCGTAGCCGAACGTGACCGAAATCGTGTCCGCGACCTTCGCCGCCTGCTCGGGGGTGGCGAACCCGGCGCGGGCGGCCAGGCGGAGCCCCGCCTGCTCGATCGTGGCGACGCCGACGGGGCGGCGCTCGGCGTCGTAGGTGTCCAGCAGGCTGGGGGAGGCGTAGCCGGACAGCACCGCCCGGAGCTTCCAGGCCAGGTTGTGCACGTCCTGGATGCCGGTGCCCGCGCCGTACCCGCCGATGGGCGGGATCACGTGGGCGGCGTCGCCGGCCAGGAACACCCGGCCCGCCGCGTACGTCTCGGCGGCCAGCGAGCCCATCTCCCACGGGAGCACGTCACGCAGCTCGACGTCGAGGTCCGGCACGCCGACCGCGGCCCTGACCAGGTGGACGCAGCGCTCGGGGGTGTAGTCCTCGGCCCGCTCGCCCTTCTCCGGGTGGAAGGTGATGATCAGGGTGCCCTGCCGCAGCGTGTCGTCGTGGCCGAGCACGCCGTCGACCTCGGCGTTCTCCACCTGGCAGACCGCGAAGCGGCGCTCGCCCAGCGCCTGCCGCAGGTCGGCGCGGAACAGGATGCTGATCTGGTGGCGCAGCACGCCCCGGCCGTGGCGGGCGATGCCGAGCGACTCGCGCAGGCGGCCGCGGGCGCCGTCGGCGGCGATCACGTACTGGGCTCTGATGGTCTGCTTGACGCCGTCCTTCACGACGGTGGCGACGACCCCGTCGCCCTCCTGGGCGAGGTCGCTCAGCTCGGTGCCGAAGCGCAGGTCGCCGCCCAGCTCCTCGGCGCGGGCGCGGATGATCGGGTCCACGCGGTCCTGCGGCAGCGAGATGATCCGGGGGATGGGGCTGACGCCGCCGACCTCCTCCGGCTCGGGGATGCGGGAGACGTGGATCTCCTTGCCCGCCAGCGACTCGACCTTGCCGTTGGCGTTGTGCCCGACGAAGCCCAGGCTCTCGTGCAGGACCCGGTCCGCGGCGCCCACCTGGCGGAACAGCTCCAGCGTGCGCGGGTACCAGCCCCACGCCCGGGGGTGGATGGACGTGGTCGGGTGCCGCTCGACCAGGACGGACCGTACGCCCAGCCACGAAAGGAACAGCGACGCCGACAGTCCGACGGAGCCCCCTCCGACGATCAGGACGGGTGTGGTTTCCTCACGCACGCTCGCTCCTCAACCGGCCTTGCGGCCTTCGACCAGGGTGTCTGAATCGGTGAGTGGCGTGGCCGCGCTCTCCGCGAACCCCGCCTCGGCCAGCCACGACCGCGCCTGCCCGGGGGTGTAACCGGTGCCCCCGGGGGTGATCAGCTTCATGTTGATGCTGAGCAGCAGGCGGTCAGGGTCGCG
This sequence comes from Nonomuraea antimicrobica, assembly GCF_039536965.1. NCBI lineage: Bacteria > Bacillati > Actinomycetota > Actinomycetes > Streptosporangiales > Streptosporangiaceae > Nonomuraea > Nonomuraea antimicrobica. Next base: position 38,880 of record NZ_BAAAZP010000170.1, read on the forward strand.
GCGCTCGTCGTCGATCATCGAGTCGTAGATCAGCACTCGCCCGCCGGGAGGGAGCGCCTCGTGGACGCGGCGCAGCAGCTTCACGCACTGCTCGGCGTTCCAGTCGTGCAGGACGTGCCCAAGGACCATCACCTCGGCCTCCGGCAGCGGGTCGGTGAAGAAGTCGAGGGCGTGGAAGCGGACCTTGCCCGTCAGGCCCAGCCGGTCCATGTGTCGGCCGAAGGCGTCCTCGACCGCGGGCAGGTCGGCCACGCCCGCCTGGAGGTGGGGGTGGACCCGGACGACGGACGCGGCCACGTTGCCGCGCGCTCCGCCCAGGTCCACGAACGAGCCGCGGGCGGCCCAGTCGTGGGCCAGGGCCAGCGCGGGGCCGATCTCGGCGCTGGCCGCGTCCATCATGGCCATGAACCGCTCGACGGAGGCCGGGTACTCGTAGAACTTCTTGAAGTCCCGGCTCTGGACGGCCCGGTGGCCGCCGTCCCTGAGCTGGCCGGTCAGCTCGGCCCACACGGGGAAGTGCGAGTTGAGCAGCCGCATCAGGCCGTCGAGAGAGTCGGGGCCCTCGGCGAAGAACCGGGCGGTGGCCGGCGCGTTGGCGTAGACGTCCCCCTCGCGCTCCAGGTATCCCAGGCCGACCAGCGCGTCCAGGAAGTCGCCGCCGGTCCGGGGGTGGATCCCGCAGTCACGCATGATGTCCGCGCCGGCCGCGGGGCCGCGTCCCAGCCGCTTGAACAGGCCGAGTTCGACGGCGCTGAGCAGGACCTTCGCGGCCCAGTACGCGCGCGCCGCCGCGACGACGGAAGCCCGGTCCGGGGGACCGGCCGTCCGGGGGCCCGTGATCTCGTCCACGTCGTCCTCCTGTGAGGGGTTCCGAGGGCAAGGGTGACCGGCCGTTCTAGAGGGAGGGTCGACCGTGACTGGGGCGGGGCCTTCCACGCGTGCTCGACCGGAGTTCGAGGTGGCGGGCGGACGATGGCCGGGTAACGGAGTCGTGTCACAGGGTCACGTCACGAGATCGTGACATGACCGCCACGGGGGAGGAGAGTGATGGGGGTCGCCCAGGCTGCGCCGCGCGAAGTGGCGTGCCGCCTCCCGGAATATGACGCGTCCCTTAATCGACGGTATGAGCGTGACTTATCCCCGAGTATGATCGCGACTCCGCGCTGTACATGTAGGCTGTCTACTGTTGAGGCGTCTCCGGCTCACCTGGAAGGGGCATTCTTGATGAGCGACAACCAGGCCAAAGGATCTGTCGCACCCACGGTGAGGCTCGTCATCCTCATCGTCGTGGGGATCGTCATCGGCAACGTGGTGGTCACCCTGTTGATGAACCGGGACACCGGTCTCGGCTTCGACGAGCTCATCGCCTTCGGCGGTGGCGCGTTGCTGGGCGTGCTGCTCGAGTTCGGGATCTTCCGGCGGGCCGGGCGCTGAGACATGGACGCGCTCACCTTAGCCAGGCTCGAGTTCGGGCTGACGACGAGCATGCACTTCCTGTTCGTCGCCCTGACGCTCGGCATGGCGCCGCTCATCGCCTTCCTGCAGACCGCCTGGGTCGTGCGCAAGAATCCCCTGTTCGAGCGGCTGACGAAGTTCTGGGGACAGATCTACATCGTCAACTACGGCCTGGGCATCATCTCGGGCCTGCTGCTGGAGTTCCAGTTCAGTCTCAACTGGAGCGGCCTGACGCACTTCGCCGGTGAGCTGTTCGGCGCTCCCATGGCGATGGAGACGCTGTACGCGTTCTTCATCGAGTCGACGTTCCTCGGGTTGTGGATCTTCGGCTGGGGCCGGATGCCGAAGGTGCTGCACCTGCTGACGTTCTACGTGGTCGCGATCGCGGCGATCGGCTCGGCCTATCTGATCGTGGTCGCCAACGGCTTCCTGCAGAACCCGGTGGGCTTCGTCCAGGAAGGCGAGGTCCTGCGGGTCGTCGACATCGCCGCCGTGTTCAGCAACCCGGCCGCCCTGCTCGCCGTCGGCCACATCCTGCCCGCCTCCTTCATGGTCGCCGGGTTCTTCATGGCCGGCGTCAGCGCGTGGCACTTCCGCCGCGGCACCGGCGAGGTGCCCTTCTTCCGCTTCTCCATGCGGCTCGGGCTCGTGGTCGGCTACGTCGCCACGTTCTTCACGATCGGGTTCGGCGACGCCTCGGTGCTGTGGGTGGTGAACAACCAGCCCACGAAGCTCGGCGCGGGCGCCGAGCAGGTCGTGGCGCAGATGGTCGCAGAACACGGCCCGGGCGACTACATGGCGCCCACCTGGGTCCCCCTCGCGCTCAGCCTGATGCTGGCGGTCGCCTACGTCTACGTGATCGGCGCGCTCGTCCCGATCGTGATGCTCGGCAAGGGCCGGATCGAACGGCGGCGCTTCCTGCTCGGGATAGGCGTCTGGACGATCCCGGTGCCCTTCGTGACCGTCATCCTCGGCTGGACGGTCCGGGAGATCGGCCGCCAGCCCTGGATCATCTACGACGTCCTGCCCACCAGTGAGGCCGTCTCGAACGTGAGCGCCGGGAGCATCCTGGCCTCGCTGGTGATCTTCACGACCCTCTACGTCGCCCTGGTGATCATCGGTTACGTGCTGATCGCCAGGATCGCCAGGAGAGGCCCTGAGTCGCTCGTGCTCGGGAGCGTCCTGGGCGAGTCCGAGGAGCCCACCGCCCAACTAGCCGGGGAGCGCTGATGGAGATCGTCTGGCTGGTCATCGTCGGCCTGCTGCTGGCCGGCTGGTCCGGGCTCGACGGCTTCAGCCTCGGCGCGGGCATGTTCCTGTCCAGGCTGAAGGGCGACGCCCCGGCCAGGCGCCGGGTGGTCGCCGCCGTCGGGCCGTTCTTCCTGGCCAACGAGGTCTGGCTGATCGCCTTCGCCGGGGTGCTGGCGGTGACGTTCCCGGAGGCCAAGGCCGGGCTGTTCATCTCGCTGTACCCGGTGCTGGTGCTGATGATCGCCGCGTGGCTGGTGCGCGACGCGGGCATGTGGTTCCGCGCGCGCCGGCCCGAGGCCCGGTGGCAGGCGCGGTGGGAGACGACCCAGGCCGTGGCGAGCGTGGTGTTCGCGGCGGCGACCGGGCTCTTCCTCGGCAGCGCCGTCCAGACTCCCGGTGACGGTCTGCTGTGGCTGCTCAACCCGTACGCGCTGCTGTGCGGGCTCGCGGTGACGGCGCTGTTCGCCCTGCACGGTACGGCGTTCCTCGCGCTGCGTACCACGGGGGAGCTGCGCGAGCGGGCCAGGCACACGGCCGGGCGGCTGGCGCCCGTCGTGGTCGTGCTCCTGCTGGCCCTGATCGGCACGGCGCCGCTCGTGACGGCGACCGGGGTCACGCCCATCGCGTTCGTCCTCGGGCTGGTCGGCCCGGTCGCCGCCGCGGTGGCCTGGCTGGGCGTCAGGAGGGGCGGCGACGGGCTGACGTTCGCCTCGACCGCCGTCGCGGCCGTCTTCCTGCCGCTGACCGTCGGCGCGCTGATGGCCGAGCGGTTGCTGGACGGGGTGGCAGGGCAGGGCGCGATCGACCAGCTCACGCTGCTGGCGATGCCGATCCTGCCGTTCCTGCTCGTCGCCCAGGCGGTGCTCTGGTGGGTCAACCGGCACCGGCTGAACGAGCGCTCGGTGACGTTCTTCTGACCCATGTCTCCATCCCTCTCCTGACCGGCGTGCCGCTCCTGGGCGGCACGCCGGTGCGAGCGCCGCGCTCGGGCCTCAGGAACGACCCCACGACCCCCTCGACTCGCAGCTCGACGGCGTTTGACCCGTTCTGAACGGGTGCGAAGCCGCCACGCAGAATTCGATTCGGCATGAGACTTCCTGTTCGGCTGTGTGGGTTTTGCGCGAGGGTATTGAGGGGTAATGGAGGAGTGGTCGAGGCCCGCTCGAATGCACATGCGCCCTTCGAGGCATACGTCCCCCTTTATGGGCACCAACCTTGCCCGGCAATGAGGCTGCGCCTACGCTAATTCCTGACATATTAAGATCGTGCCGGTCGCCAGGGGGCGTCATGTTACGATTCAAGGTTCTTGGTCCACTCGAGGTATACCGCGACGACTGTGTCAGGACACCGAGCGCGCCGAAATTGCGCCGAGTTTTAGGTCTGCTGCTTCTTCGGGCCGACAGTGTCGTGGATATGCAGTCGGTCATTGCCGAACTGTGGGGTGACCGGCCGCCGATGAGCGCCGTCACGACCACGCAGACCTACATCTACCAGCTCCGCAAGGAGCTCAACCGCGACACCCAGCGCTTGATCACGAAACCGCCCGGCTACCTGCTCAGGCTCGACGGGGACGAGCTCGACGCGCGATCGTGCGAGAAGCTGATCGACAAGGGTAACCGATTGCTGGAGGAGGGGCGCCCGAGCGAGGCGTCCGACGTGCTGAGCGAGGCACTGGCCCTGTGGAAGGGGCCGCCGCTGGCCAACACCCCGTGCGGGGTGCTGCTCCAGGCGCACGCCGTACACCTCGAAGAGCTGCGGATACGCGCGCTGGCCACCCGGATCGAGGCCGACATGCGGCTCGGCAGGGCCCGTACTCTCATCGCCGAGCTGCGTTCGCTGGTCGTTCTCCATCCGCTCAACGAGTGGTTCCACGCCCGCCTCATCGAGGCGCTATACCGCGCGGGTCGCCGCGGGGAGGCGCTGCGGGCGTACCAGGACATGCGGATGACTCTGCGTGACGAACTCGGGCTCGAACCCGCCGCTCCGCTGCAGCGCCTCCAGCGCTCCATCCTCGACGGCGCCGAGCCGGCGCTCGACCAAGACACGGAACGTAACGGGCTCGTGTCTCCAGTGGGGTCACTGGGGCTGAAGTAAGAGCAGAAGCCCGAGTGAATTCAACGTCCTCGGAAATCGATTTTCCTGGATCGGATGTGTAGTTATTGCCTAGACACGCCCCGTGAGGCGACATAGCATCTCTGTGAAACTGAGCGCAATTTTGTCAAGCTTGTTTGACGACGAAAGTGCAAAGAACCTGGCAGATCTTCGGGGGAGGGACTGGCCTTGTCCGGTGATCACTTAGGTCTCATGCATGACCGGCGCGCCCGCGTCGGTCGGGAAGGCACACCTGTGCTCACCGTCAGTCCCTGTCCCGTCAACCCAGCCGACACCGAAGAGGGCGACCTCGCCGCGCCCATCTACCGCCCACCGCCCGCGCCTGTCGCGACACGCATCGTCCGGAAGCTCGCCGGGGCCATGAAAGCCCAGGTCGGCGCCCACATTTTCCAGTTCGCCCGCCACCGCCGCGAACGGGGCCACCGACCGGCCACCCCCAGTCGCCCTCATGGCACCACCTCTCCGGTCGCCCATGCCGTCCGCTCACCTTAGGCGTCCGGTCATTCCCGACGGCCATCCGCGCGACAGGTGCCGCGCCGGCCGTCCGGTGGTCCCGCACCTCGCCCCGGCCCGTTCTCCGGTCCCGTGAACGGTCTGCCGGCGTCTCCGGCGTACGCGGTCTTCCCGTCGTGCGTTCTGGATGACTTATATTCCCAAAGCTTTGCCTGGAAAAGCCCGCGATCAACAGGTATGGAGAATTATCCGGTCGGTCCCGTACGGCATTCTTCACCGGATGTGATTAAGCCTGCTCGACGCGGTCAGAGGTCTGGCGAGGAAATCTAAAATGAAGCAGAAGGTAAACGACGACACCGTCCTGGTTCTAGGTGGAGATCAGCGCACCCGGGAGGCGATTGCGGAAATCATTGCATTTGAGAACGAGTTCTCGACGACGGTTCAGGCACTGCGCCAGGCCGCGCCCGCGCACTCCACGGTCATCATCGTCGGCGTGGGCGCGCTCGCCGACGAGGTCCCCGACCAACCGGACGACGACCCGCTGCCGAGCGCGCTCTCACCCCGCGAACGCGAGGTGCTGTCGCTGGTGGCGGAGGCGCTGAGCAACGCGCAGGTCGCCAACCGCATGGGAATCACGGAGGGAACGGTCAAGCGCCACCTGCGCAACATCTTCGGCAAGCTGGGAGCCGTTTCGCGCATGGACGCCGTGATCAAAGGGGGTGTGGTGACCAACCGGCCCGCGTCGCCGGGAGCCACGGGAACCGCGGGAGCCTGAACGGCAGGCCACCGGCGCGACCACCGGCGGCCTGCACGTGTGCACGTCACTGCGATGGCCCGCCCGCGGACGGAGTCGCGCTGGGAGACGGCTCGGCCTTCTCGCCCACCACGCGTCCCGACACCAGCCGCCGCACCAGAGCGACCACGCCGACGATCAGACCGACGAGCGTGATCAACCCCCACAGGATGCCCTGAGGGCCGCCACCCTGATCGGACAGGACGACGAATGCGGGCGTGAGCAGCAGCGCCGCGCCCGCGGCGGTACCCTGCACGGGGTCGAACCTGGCCGTCGCCGAGCGCCGGCGCAGCGCCTCGTAGCCGAACAGCGCCGCAGGGACGAGCAGCACCGCCGCGGCCACGCCGGGCAGGTCCTCCCCGAACGAGGCGACCGACGGAAGATAGGCCAACAGCGGGACCAGCCAGTAGGCGGCGAACACCAGCGCCGAGATCGTCGCGGACACCACGGTCGCGACCGCGGACGCGGCCCCGGGAGACCGCTCACGGTAGGCCCGCTCCAGCAGGTCCACGGTGTTGAAGGGACTGTAGGTGGGATACCTGCGCCGCCACAGCACCGCCGGGATGGCGGCCGCCTCGACGCCTCCGTAGCCGCTGGCCGCGTTGACGATGAGCGAGGTCGACAGGTAACCGGCTATGCCGTTGAAGAACGCCGAGCCGCCCGGGTCGGTGGCGTACGCCATCACCGGCAGGAGCAGCAGCGCGCTGGTGACCCACGGGCTGACCCGGGCGATGAACCGGTCCGCCAGCAGCCGCCAGAACGCCGCGTACGCCGCGACCAGCAGCAGGAAGAACACCACCACCAGACCGATGTACCCGAGGGTGGCCCCGGTCAGGCGGTGGGCGAGGAGCCCTAGCCCGGCCAGGCCGGCCAGCAGCCGGAAGATCCGGCCCGCCGGACCCGTGTCACGGCCGATGATGAACAGGGGGAAGCTCTCCGTCGCCGTCACCGCACGCCTCCGTCATAGGGGGTTGTTGGGCGTGGAGCTGCCTGTCTTGTAGGGAGACTCCACGTTGTCGTACATGAGGTGCATCATCTGCCCGGCCACCGCGTGCAGCAGGTTGTGGCAGTGGTCCATCCAGGCGCCGGGGTTGTCGGCGCGGAAGCCGACCTCCCAGACCTCGCCCTGCTGGACGTCCACGACGTCGCGCCGGAGCGGGCTGCCCGTCACCGGCCGCCCGTTCCTGGTGAGCAGTTGCACGTGGTGGCCGTGCAGGTGCATGGGATGGTCCAGGCGGCTGCGGTTGAAGAAGCGCAGTTTGATCAGCTCGCCCTCGCGCACCACCGGGGTGGGCACGTCGGGGAAGACCTTGCCGTTGATCGTCCACAGGAACGTGAACGAGCCGTTGTAGAAGCCGGGCCGGTTGTCGAAGACGTAGGTGAAGGTCCGGTCGAAGCGGCTCGTGTGGTCGAACTCCGTCGCGGCGGGCTTGCCGTACGTGGTGAGGTCGAAGTCGGGCAGGTTGCGCCCCGGGGTGACCTCGCCGGTGCCGTCGGGGCTGATCAGCAGGCCGGCGTCCATCGCCTCCGACTCGGTGATCCGCAGCGGGCCGTCGGGCATCGTGAACTCGATGTCGTAGCGGCCGCCCGCGCCGAGCATCAGGCGTACGCCGGACAACGGGGTGGGGCCGTTGATCGGATTGCCGTCCACGGCCGTAATCATGAACGAGGTTCCGTCGATCGTGAAGAACCTCGGCGTGGGCGCCGAGACGACCAGGCGCAGCCGCACCTTGCGACCTGCCGGGATGGCCCAGCGGTCGAGCCGGTCGGCGATCCCGAACGCGCGGTGGTCGCGGCCCTGCGACTGCCACGTGTGCAGCATCACCGTACGGTCCACGATGTCCTCGTCGCCGAGCCCGGCCGCGGGTTCGATGATCATCGAGCCGAACAGGCCGCGGCGCACCTGCTCGGAGGAGGCCTGGTGGGAGTGGTACCAGTGGGTGCCGACGTCTCCCATGGGCACGCGGAAGCGGTAGGTGTAGGTCCCGCCGGGCCGCACCGCGTCCTGGGTGACGCCGGGGACGCCGTCGGCCGCGTTCGGCACGTCCACGCCGTGCCAGTGCACGGTCACCTCGGCCGACGGCAGCCGGTTCACGAGCGTGACCTCGATCAGCTCGCCCTCGCGCACCCGCAGCTCCGGCCCGGGCACCTGCCCGTTGAACGCCCACGCGTCGACGAGCGCCCCGGAGGCGAGCCGGACGGTCATCTCGCCGGCCTCCAGCCTGAACCGGCGGTCCGGCGGGCCGGTGTCCGGCTCGGTCAGCTCGGTGACGCTCGCCGCGTCGTCGGCGCGCTCCGCGGACCCCGGCGCGTCCCCGAAGAACGGCGACTGCGCGGAACCGTGGGCGGCCGAATGCTCAGGACCGTGCATGGCCATGACCGAGGGGTGCTCGCTGGTGCGGGCCGACAACGCCCCGCAGCCGCCGACGAGCGCCACGACCAGCGTTCCGGCGAGGAGGCGGCGCAGGGCCCGTACCCGCAGGCGGGGGCGGTCGGGAACGGTGTCGCGGACGCGCCGCGCGAGCCTCGTCCACAACACCGCCGAGCCCAGAATGAACACGGCGTAGGCGATCAGCGCGTCACCCGTGAACGGCGGGGTGATCGGCCAGGGGAAGGCCAGCATGAACCCGACGGCCGCACCGAGCGCGGTCGTCTGCACGGGCCAGGCGAGCCTGGGGTCGGCGGCGGCCCTGCGCGGCCCGTCGGGCATGCTGCCCGGGACCGTCGCCTCCTCCGGCAATACGTGCTGAGAGTCCGCGGTGGTGTCCGCTGGGTCGTCCGTGTCGCCTGGTGTGGCGCCTGGTGTGGCGCCTGGTGTGGCGGGGGCGTCCGCCCCGTCCGTACGCGAGCGCAGCCGCCACAGGCGCGGCACCGTCCACCAGGCCACCGCCACGAGCGGGAGCAGCACGACCGGACCGGCCACCAGCACCCGGTCCGCGCCGAACTCCCAGCCGTAGCCGAGGAGCCGGACACTGGTGACCACGCGGGCCGCGACCAGCAGGGTGGCGAGGGCGAGCACCGCGAGGAGGACCCACGCGCCCACCCGCAGCCGCCGCCCCGGCGCGCGGTACGCCAGGCGGTAGGCGGCGTGGGCGGCCCACCACCACGGCAGCAGGACCGCGAGCGACAGCACGACGTCGATGTTGAGCAGTTCCTCGAAGTAGTCGGCCCGGTACATGTGCCGTCCTTACGCGTTTTCGCCGGGGTAGTTCTCGGGCGTGAGCTGCGCGATCGATCTCATGATCGAGTTCGCGAAGTGCTGCCTGAACCCCTCGGGCGTCTTGGTGTCACGTTGCTGGGCGAGGTAGGGGGCGAGCTTCTCCTCCAGGTCGTGCACGCCCGACTGGGTGGCCATGTGCTTGCCGACCTCGATGATGGAGCCCTCGTAGTGGATGACCCGGACCATGAACTCGTCCTTGATGAAGACGGCGCTGCCGAGCAGTTCGCCGACCTTCTCACCGGCCTCGTTGCGGATGACCGGGGTGCTCACGCGCCGGAAGCCGGCGAAGATCTTCTCGATCTCGTCCTCGTTGCCGGGCTTTACCCTGTAGGTGATTGCTGCGTACGGCATGATCCTCCTTCGAGATTCACCAGGAACGCCGGGTCGAGCGGATGCCCTTCGGCGTGGATTCGGTCGAATGCGGCGGCGACCGCCTCGCGGTCCTTGGCGTCGTCGCCCGAGCGGGCGGGCAGCAGCCCGGTCACGGCGCTGCGCCTGGCGAGCACCGCCGGATGGCGGCGGGCCAGCGCGCACAGTCCCTGCCCCGGGCCGGCCTCCACCAGCAGGAAGTCGCCGTCGTCGAGCAGCCGGTCGAGCGCGGTCATGAACAGCACGGGCTGCGCCGGTTGGGCCGCCCAGAACTCGGGGTCCAGGACGTCGTCCTCACCCAGCGGGCCGGGGCGGTAGGCGGAATAGAGCGGCAGGGCGGGCGGGCGCAGCCGGGCCGCGTGCCAGGCCGGCACCGAGGCGGCGGCCTGCTCCGCGAGCGCGGGGCTGTGGAACGCCTGCAGCGCGCGCGTCGGGCGGCAGGTGAAACCGTCGGCGACCAGGCGCTTCCTGACCTCGTCGAGCGGTTCGGCGGGGCCGGCGAGCAGGGTCTGCCTGGGCGCGTTGACCGCGCCGACGACGACGTGCCCGCTCAGGTACGGTTCGAGGTCGCCGGGGGAGCCGGCCACCGCCAGCATGCCGCCCGCCGGGCTGTCCTTGATCTGGTCGACCCGGTCGCGCATGAGCCGCAGGCCCTCTTCGAAGTCGAAGACACCGGCCAGCGTGGCGGCGGCCATCTCGCCCACGCTGTGGCCGAGCAGCGCGGCCGGGCGTACGCCCCAGTCGATGACGGTCCTGCCCAGGGCGCAGTTGATCGCGTACAGCAGCGGCTGGGCCCGGGTGACGTCGTCGAACAGCGCGCTGGGCCGCTCGCCCAGCCACTCGGCGCGGAGCTGCTCGCCGTCGCGGCCGAGCAGGGAGAAGGCCGTGTCCATGGTGTCGGTGAAGACCGGCACGTGCCCGTAGAGCCCGGCGGCCATCCGGGCGGACTGCGCGCCCTGGCCGGGGAAGAGCAGCGCGACCGGCCGGGCGGACGGGGTGGCGGGCGTGGGCGGGGCCGGGACGTCGGCGGTTTCGGCGGCGGTTTCGGCGGTGGCCGCTGAACGTGGCAGCATGAAGACCAACCTCAGGGTGATCAGACAGAGGACGACGTAGAGCAGGACCGTGATGGCGAGCGCCTCGACGTACGCCTCCCGCCCGGCCACGGCCGGATCGCCGAGCAGCACGTAGAAGACCGCGCCCGCCACGGCCACCCCGACGGCCGAGCCGACCTGCCGGAACGTGGTGAACATGCCGGCCGCGCTGCCCGCCTCGGTGACCGGCACCGCGCTCATGACCAGGTCGAGCACCGGCGTGGTGACGAGACTGGTGCCGACGCCCGTGGCCAGCAGGGCCAGCGCCAGCGGCACCTGCGAGCCGCCTCCTGTGTAGGCGGCGGGCACGACGTAGACGAAGGCGGCCGTGCCCAGCGTCATCAGCACGGCGCCGCCGGCCAGCGCCTTGCGCCCTGAGCTGCGGACCAGGGGCGTGGCCAGCATCGCGCCGAGCGCCGTGCCGATCGCCCACGGGGTGATGGTCAGGCCGATGCTCGGCCCGTCGAGGCGCAGGCCGTCCTGGAGGAGGATGACGAAGAGCAGGAAGAACGCGTTGATGATGGCCGCGACCAGCACGGAGACGATCAGGCCCGCGGTGAAGACCCGCACCCTGAACAGCCCGAGCGACACCAGGGGCTGCCCGCCGGCCCGTTCGACGCGCCGCTCGTGCCGGACGAAGAGCGCCAGCGGGACCGCCGCGAACGGCAGCAGCGCCCACTCCCACGACATGCCCGTCGTGAGCGGGTAGATGAGCAGCAGCACGGTCGCCGCCGCGAGCAGCGTCCCGACCAGGTCGATCTGCGGCTTCACCGTGCGTTCGCCGGGGCCGGGCAGGCACAGGGCGCCGACGACCACCGCGATCAGGGCGATCGGCACGTTGATGAGGAAGACGATCCGCCAGCCGAGCGCGGTCTGGGAGAGGAAGCCGCCGACCAGCGGTCCGCACGCGCCCGCCAGGCACGCCACCACCGCATAGAGGGCGAACGACTTCCCCCGGCTCGCGGCCGGCACGAGATACCTGATGGCGGCCAGCACCTGCGGGGTCATGAGAGCCGCCGACATGCCCTGCGCCCCCCGGGCGGCGAGCAGCGACGGGACGTCCCAGGCCACCGCCGCCAGCAGGGACGCGGCGGCGAAGCCGCTGACCCCGGCGAGGAACACCCGGCGGATCCCCCACAGGTCCCCCAGCCGGCCGCCGGTCACCACCAGCAGGGCGAAGGGCAGCGTGTAGGCGAGGATGATCATCTGGGTGGCCGTGTGCGAGGCGTCCAGGTCGTGCCGGATCGCGGGCGCGATCACGTAGATGACGCTGACCTCGAAGAACCCCAGGAAGGCGACCGGCAGCATGGCCGCCATCACCAGGCGGCTCCTCATGACGCCGCCAGGGCGGCGCCGGCGGCGTTGACGGCCAGCGCGGCGACGGCCAGCACGGTCCTGAGCAGGTGCCAGTTCTGCCACAGGGGGCGGGGGTCGTCCCAGTCGGGGGTGAGCGCCGCCGGGTCCATCGCGTGGATGCGCTTGTTGATCGGGACGTTCGCCAGGTGGGAGACGCCCTGCGTGCCGAGCATCAGGACGAACGCCGCGGCGAACAGATAGCGGGCCGGGACGGGCGCCAGGAAGACCAGGACGAGGTCGGCGAACATGCCGCCGTTCACCGTCAGCGGCATGATCGGGTGATACCCCTTGCCCAGTCGCCGGTGCATGTCGATGTAGCGGTCGGCGGGCAGCGCGCGCAGTGCGGGCAGCACGCTGACGGCGATCGCGAGGAAGACGCCGGCGACGATGCCGCTGCCGACGATCGCGACGACCTCCAAGAGCGCGGTGAACATGCGCCGGTCACCTCTTCGCCTTGTCCGAGTTTCGCCAGAGGACCAGCCGCCAGGGTGCCGCCCGCGCTTCGAGGGAGGGTGGGGCCGTGCTGGAACGCGGGTCTCCAGCGGTGCTGGACCGGGACGCGAGGCGGGGGTGCGAGCGTGCTCAGCGTTGGCCCGGGAGGCGCGGGCCGCGAGAGGGAGGAACCGTGCACCGTGCATTGATCGTCGCGCGCATGGACCCGAGCGACACCGAGCGGGTCGCGCGGGTCTGGACGGAATCAGATGCGACCGAACTGCCCCACATGATCGGCGTCGACCGGCGTACCCTCTTCCGCTTCCACGGGCTCTATTTCCAGCTCATCGAGGCGGACAAGGACATCACCGAGAACCTCTACCGCGCGCGCAGCCACCCGCTGTACCAGGACATCCACAACAAGCTCGCGGAGTACATGACGCCCTACGACCCCAACTGGCGCGAGCCGAAGGACGCCATGGCCGAGCCCTTCTACTCCTGGACGCGCGAATGAAGGTCGTGACCTGGGACGACGTCGTGTCGAACCGGCGTCGGGGCGGAGACGTCAGGGTGCTGCTCAGCCCGCGGACCGTCGAGTCGACCTCGGGCTTCGGCGGCGCGCTCACTCTTGAGCCCGGCCAGTACATCTGCGAGCACTATCACCCCTACTCGGAGGAGTTCATCCACGTGGTGCGCGGCTCGCTCATCATGCGGGTCGACGGGGAGCCCCAGCGGCTCGGCCCGGGCGACGCGTTGATGGTGCCCATCGGCGTACGGCACCGCATGGAGAACGACGGAGACGAGCAGGCGTACGTGATCTTCCATCTGGGCCCGCTGGCCCCGCGCCCTGAGCTGGGCCACGTGGACCTGGAGACCCTGCCAGGAGCCGAGCATCAGCCGCAGCTCCAGGTGGGCGCTCCGGGAGAAGGGCGGGTCGGCGGTGGCAGGTAGCGCAGACGAGCGCACCGTCGTGGTGACGGGCATCGGCGTGGTGGCGCCGGGCGGGTTCGGGCGTGAGGCGTTCTGGGAGCGCATCACGTCAGGCAGGACGGCGACCCGGCGGATCACGTTCTTCGACCCCGAGGGGTTCCGCTGCCAGGTGGCGGCGGAATGCGACTTCGACCCGCGCGCGGCGGGGCTGACGCCCCAGGAGATCCGCAGGATGGACCGCGCGGCGCAGCTCGCGGTCGTCGCCTCGCGGGAGGCGCTGGCCGACGCGGGCAGTCCCGAGCTGCGGCCCGAGCGCACGGCGGTGTCGGTGGGCAACGCCGTGGGCTGCACGATGGGCCTGGAGCGCGAGTACACGGTCGTGAGCGACGGCGGCCGCAAGTGGGTCGTCGACCACGAGTACGCCGTCCCCGAGCTGTACGACTACTTCGCCCCCAGCTCGCTGGGCCGCGAGGTCGCCTGGGACTGCGCCGCGGAGGGCCCAGTAGCGGTGGTGTCGTCCGGTTGCACCTCCGGCATCGACGCGCTCGGCTACGCGGTCGGCCTCCTGGAGGAGGGCGCGGCGGACGTGGTCGTGGCCGGCGCCACGGACGCCCCGCTGTCGCCGATCACCGTGGCCTGCTTCGACGCGATCAAGGCGACCTCCACGCTCAACGACCGGCCGGAGGAGGCGTGCCGGCCGTTCGACGCCGACCGCAAGGGTCTCGTGCTCGGCGAGGGGTCGGCCATGTTCGTGCTGGAGACGCTGGCCAGTGCCCGCCGCAGGGGAGCGCGCGTCTACTGCTCGATCCCCGGCTACGCGACCCGGGCCAACGGCTTCCACATGACGGGGCTCAAGCCGGACGGGCGGGAGATGGCCGAGGCCATCAGGATCGCGCTGGACCGCGCCAAGATCTCGCCCGACCGGGTCGACTACGTCAACGCGCACGGCTCGGGCACCAAGCAGAACGACCGCCACGAGACGGCCGCGGTCAAACGGGCCCTCGGCCCCCGCGCCCACGAGGTTCCCATGAGTTCGATCAAATCCATGGTCGGCCACTCGCTCGGCGCCATCGGCGCCATCGAGGCGGCGGCGTGCGCGCTGGCCATCGACAGGAACGTGGTCCCGCCCACGGCCAATCTGCACACCAAGGATCCCGAGTGCGACCTCGACTACGTGCCGCTGACCGCGCGGGAGCACCGCACGGACGTGGCGCTGTCGGTGGGCAGCGGGTTCGGCGGGTTCCAGAGCGCCGTGCTCTTCGCGGGGGTGGCGTGATGAGCGCCGTGGTGACCGGCCTCGGGGTCGTCGCCCCGAACGGCATGGGGGCGGAGCAGTACTGGTCGGCCGTCTGCGACGGCAAGAGCGGCATCGACCGGATCCGGCGCTTCGACTGCACGGGTTACCCGGTGACGCTGGCGGGCGAGCTGGCCTCGTTCGACGCGGCCGAGCACGTGCCGGGACGGCTGCGGCCGGAGACCTCGATGATGAGCCACATCGCCTTCGCCGCCGCCGAGCTGGCGCTGGCGGACGCCCGGCTCGACCCGGCCGACCTGCCCGAGTACGAGCGGGGCGTCATCACCGCCAACGCCACCGGCGGCGTCGAGTTCGGCCAGCGGGAGCTGCAGAACCTGTGGAGCCAGGGGCCGAGCCACGTCAGCGCGTACATGTCGATCGCCTGGTTCTTCGCGGCGACGACGGGGCAACTGTCGATCCGGCACAAGCTGCGCGGCCACTGCGGCGTGGTGCTGTCGGAGCAGGCCGGCGGCCTCGACGCGCTCGGGCAGGCCCGCCGCGCGCTGCGCGCCGACCACCGCATGATCATGGCGGGTGGCACCGAGTCGGCGCTGTCGCCGGCCGGCGTGGTCGCCCAGATCCCCACGCGGAACCTGAGCACCCGGGCCGAGCCGAGCCGCGCGTACCTGCCCTTCGACGCCGACGCGAACGGTTACGTGGGCGGGGAGGGCGGCGCCCTCCTCGTGGTCGAGGACGCGGACTCGGCCCGTGAGCGCGGGGCGCCCACGATCTACGGCGAGATCGCCGGGTACGCCGCCACCTTCGACCCGCGCCCCGGCACCGGTCGGCCGCCCGGCCTGCAACGGGCCATGCGGCAGGCCCTGGCGGACGCGCAGGCCGACCCGCGCGACGTGGACGTCGTCTTCGCCGACGCCTACGGCGTGCCCGAGCTGGACCTCGTCGAGGCGGAGGCCATCTCCGCGGTCTTCGGCCCGTACGGGGTGCCGGTCACCGCGCCCAAGACGATGACCGGCCGCATCTACGCCGGGGCGGGCGCGCTCGACGTGGCCGCCGCGCTGCTGTCCATCAGGGACGGGCTCATCCCCCCGACCGTCAACGTCACCCGGCTGGCGGCCGGCTGCTCCATCGACCTCGTCCGCGAGGGCCCGCGGCCGTCGCAAGTCCGTACGGCGCTCGTGCTCGCCCGCGGTCACGGGGGCTTCAACTCGGCGCTCGTAGTGCGCGCCGCCTAAGAGAGGGCCGCCCCAAGGGAGGACCTCAGGAAGGAGAGGCAATGCCGGAGTTCACCGCCGAAGACCTGCGCGTGGTGATCCGCGGCACGGTCGGCGTCGACGACTCGGTCGACCTGGACGGCGACATCGTGGATGTGCCGTTCGGGGAGCTCGGGTACGACTCGCTGGCCGTGCTGGAGATCGCGAACAAGATCCAGAAGGAGTTCGGGGTCGCGATCCCCGACGACCTGATCGTCGAGCTGGAGACCCCTCGCAAGCTGATCGGCTTCGTCAACCAGGAAGGGGCGGTCGCCTCATGAGCGGGCGCACGGAGGCCACGGTCGTCATCGACGCGTCCATGGACGTGGTCTGGGACATGACCAACGACCTCGAGAACTGGCCGAACCTGTTCACCGAGTACGCCAAGGTCGAGGTGCTCGAACGCGACGGCGACACCGTACGGTTCCGCCTGACCATGCACCCCGACGAGAACGGCAGTGTGCACGCCTGGGAGTCGGAGCGCACGGCCGACCCGAAGACGCGCACGGTGCGCGCCCGCCGGGTGGAGTCGCACGCCTTCGACTACATGAACATCTACTGGGACTACACGGAGCACGATGGCGGCGTCCAGATGCGCTGGGTGCAGGAGTTCCACGTCAACGAGGCGATGTCCTACGGCGACGAGGAGATGGCCGCGCACCTGAAGAAGAACACCGCCATCCAGATGGCCGCCATCAAGCAGCGGATCGAGGAGGCCGCGGCGGGCCGATGACCTGGCTGCTCCTCCCCTTGGCGCTGGCCGGCGGCGGACTCGCCGCCGGCGGGCTGATGATCGCCTCTCTCGGCGGCGCCCCGCTGCTGGAGAGGCTGCCGCGCGAGCAGTACGTGCCGGTGCACCAGTTCCTGGTGACCCGCTTTGACCCGTTCATGCCGATCTGCATGGTCACCGCGACGGTGTGCGACGTGCTGCTCCTGTTCACCGCCCCAGAGGCGACCAGGATCCCGCTGGCCGTGGCGCTGGCCGCGCTGCTGGGGGCGATCTACGTCTCGCTCGGCAAGAACGTCCCGATCAACCGTTACGTGGCGGGGCTCGACCCGCAGGCCCTGCCGGAGGACTGGGCGGCGGCGGACCCCAGGGTCCGCTGGCGCAACTGGAACCTGCTGCGCACCGCGTTCGCCGTGACCGCACTGGCCGGCAACGCCGTGGCCGCCGCCGTCGTGCTCGGAGGAGTCTGATGGATCTGCAACTGAGTGGAAAGAACGCCCTGGTCACCGGAGGATCGCGGGGCATCGGCCGGGGCATCGCCCTGGGGCTGGCCCGCGCCGGGGCGAACGTGGTGACCTGCCACGTCTCCGGCGGTGAGGCCGCCGACGATCTGGCGCGAGAGCTGAAGAAGATCCCCGGGGACCACCGGGTGCTGCGGGCCGACGTCCGCAGGCCCGACGACGTGGCGATGCTCGTCGACGAGTTCCGTCCGGGCGGTCTGGACGTCGTCGTGCACAACGCGGGCGTGATCAGCCACCTGTCCGCCGAGGACATCGAGCCGGACGAGTGGCACCGCGTCGTGGACACCAACCTCACCGCCGCCTACCTGCTCGTACGCGCCGCGCTGCCGGTGCTGTCCGAGGGCTCGTCCATCATCGGGATCGGCTCGCGGGTGGCCACCGTCGGCCTCGCCCAGCGCACCCACTACACCGCGGCCAAGCTGGGCCTGGTGGGCTTCTTCCGCTCGCTGGCCAAGGAGCTGGGGGGGCGCGGGATCCGCGTCAACGTCGTGGAGCCCGGCGTGATCGAGACCGAGGCCGCGGCCCGTCTGAGCGAGGAGCAGTACGCCGCGCTCCAGGCCCGCTACCGCGCCCTGACCTCACTCGGCCGCCTGGGGACCCCGGACGAGGTGGCCGACGTGGTGTTGTTCCTGGCCGGTCCCCAATCCCGCTATGTCACCGGCACCACCATCCGGGTCGATGGAGGAATCTGACATGACCTTCCGCGTACTGCTGCGTTTCGAGATCAACCCCGGGATGGAGAAGGGGTTCGAGGACACCTGGCTGTCGATCGGCTCCGTCATCACCGGCCACCCGGCGAACATCGGTCAGTGGCTGCTGCGGGGCTCCGACGAGGCCGGCATCTACTACGTCATCAGCGACTGGGTGAACGAGGAGCGCTTCCGCGAGTTCGAGCACAGCGACGAGCACGTCGAGCACCGCAAGAAGCTGCACCCGTACCGCAGGGGTGGCTCGATGAACACGATGAGCGTCGTCCACGAGCTGCGCGGGGCCGCGGCGTGAGCGGTCGCGCACGCGTCCTGGTGTGGTACGTCGCCCCCGGGGACGACCCGGGCGCCGTCGAACGCGCCTACGACCAGATCAGCGGCGACCTCGCCGGCACCCCCGGCCTGCTCGGCAACGAACTGCTCAGGCGGCTCGACGACCCCTTGCGGGTGATGGTGATGAGCGAGTGGGAGAGCCTGGCCAGCTTCCAGAAGTGGGAGCAGGGGATCGACCACCGGCCCGCCACGTCCCCGCTGCGCCCCTACGCCGACCGGTACGAGATCTATGAAGTGGTATCCGCCTTCTGACACCGAGGAACACGTGGACGACAGCCGCCTGTGGGCCCGCTGGCTGCGCACGCTCCTGGACGCGTTCGCGGCGACGGGCCTGTGGTGGTTCGGGGTTCCGCCCCTGCCGCCGCCGGGCCAAGAGGAAACGTGGGAGGACCCGTGGCGATGACGACGACCGCACCCGCGGCGGCCTGGCTGGCCTGCGGCGGCTGCCGGTCCCTGGTGTACGGCAACCGCCTGGCCCGCGAGCTGGGCGTGTGCCCCGAGTGCGGGCACCACACCCGGCTGAGCGCCCCCCAGCGCCTGGACCAACTGCTGGACGAGGGGACGGCGCGGATCCTGCCGGTCGAGCCGACGATCGAGGACCCGCTCGGCTTCTCCGACGACCGGCCCTACCTCGAACGGCTCGGCGCCGCCAGGCAGAGCACCGGGCTGGACGACGCCGTGCTCTGCGCCCGCGGCGAGATCCTCGGCGTGCCCGTCGTCGTGGCGGCCATGGACTTCCGCTTCCTCGGCGGCAGCATGGGCGTGGCCGTCGGCGAGGCCATCGCCGGGGCCGCGGACGCCGCCGCCCGCGACCGTACGCCGCTGGTGCTGGTGACGGCCTCCGGCGGGGCACGCATGCACGAGGGCATCTGGTCGCTGCTGCAGATGGCCAAGACCAGCCAGGCGCTGGCCGAGCTGGACGCGCTCGGCGTGCCGACGGTCTCCGTGATCACGGATCCGACGTACGCCGGGGTCGCCGCCTCGTTCGCCACGCTCACCGACGTGATCATCGCGGAGCCGGGAGCCAGGATGGGCTTCACCGGGCCGCGGGTCATCAAGGAGACGATCGGCGAACGGCTCCCCGAGGGCTTCCAGACCGCCGAGGCGCTGCTGCGCTGCGGCCTGATCGACGGCATCCGGCCGCGCGCCGAGCTGCGGGCCACGCTGGCGGCGCTGCTCGGCCGCCGC